>CALGGV010000110.1 GCA_937915725.1 uncultured Selenomonadales bacterium | reverse complement strand
AAGAATTTTGCCGGACGATAAAAAACATTTTTATTGCGTGTATGCAAGCCGCCGCGATTGTCACAGCTATAAAAATTCGCACGAAGAAATTTTGGCAAAGTACGGCGAAAAAATTGTAATGTGTGAAAGAATGCCTGAAATGATGGTGCCGCAGATGGGAAATCAAATGTACACGGTGAAAGTTGCAAATTTGGAAGAAACGCAAGAATTTATAAAATTTGTGCAGGAAAAATTGTAAGGGGCGCGTTTGCAGAGACTCAAGAAATTTTTTATGCGGTATACGTTAAGCTTTAGAATTTCTGCGAGCGAAAATGTGGCGATAGTTGAAGATAGTTGAAAAAAGCGGCGCGGTTTATTTTGACGGACAAAATTTTTACAGCGATGGGAAGAAACTTTTGGCGCGTCAGTAGTTTTATTGTACGGAAAAAATTTTATCAAGTAAATCTTTGTAACTTTTAATAACGTCATAATGAAGATTTTCTGTTGAAATTGTTTTGAAATGTTCTCTGGCGCATTCAATTTTTTTATCTTCAATCAATCGAAGTTGAATAGAAACCATTGAACCTTTTGTTTCGGCAACAAAATAAATATTTTTTTCCGCGCCTTCATTAAAAACTATTGCCCAATCGGGATTATATTTTCCAATAGGCGTTGAAATATAAAATTTGTCCGGCAACTTCACATAGACGGTAATATTTTTATCTGTTTCCAATTCTTCAGCAAAATTTTTTTCAACTTCAGAATCGTAAATTAAATAATTGTACAAATTTTTTTTGGTGGCAAGTGCATTTGTGTTCAAATTGCCGCTCAAATGTGCATCGCTAAAAATATTTACATTGTAAGTTTCATTTGTCTTGTTGTATTTGATATGCTCCACGACCGTTACAGCCTTTTGAGAATTTATAATTTGGCTTGCGTTCAAAACAAATTCTTCAGGGTTATATTTGAATTGAGAAAAAATTTCTTTATTCATTTGGCAAAGAATTTTTATTATTGTTTGGCGCGTTAAGCCTGTTTCTGCAACAAGTTTACTTACAATATCAAATTCAAACGAATTAACGGCGATAATATCTTTTTCGTTTACAACATTTGAGAAAGATTTTTTAAAAGCCGTTCCCGCCTGTAAATCGTCTTTTGATTTAATTTCGCCGAGATAGCCGCTTTCAAGTTGAAAATAAATTTTTGTAACGCGGAGTTTTTGATTAAGTTCGCAAATAATTTTTTCTATAAATTCATCAGAATCAAAATTGACTTGATAAATTGTCTTAGCATTAATTTTCGCCCAAAGTGCTTGAAATTCCGGCAGTGCCAATTTTTCTTCGTCAAGTTTGCTTTCAACATTGTTTTCTTTGGGATTTTTCGTGGGATAATCCGTGTAAATACCTTCCAAAATTTCAACAACAGATTCTGTGCAGTCTGCAATTTCTTCCGCAAAATTCAGCGCGGAATTTTTTTTGTCCTCAAAATATTTTTCAGTCAAATGTCCGTCGTCATCAATATAATCATTTCGTATCATTGAATTATAAATTTTCTTTGAAAGTTTTTCGTCAATTTTTCTGCCATTCGCCAAAATTTTGCCAATGAAAAATTCTTGCGTAACTTCACGCGGTCTGTAACTGACAGATTCAGCAATTTCACGTTGTAATTTTTTTGTAAATTCTTCGTAACTTTCACCGGCAATAACTGTTAGAGAATTTATTCTGTGGAATTCTTTAGCCCCTAAAATATTTTCGTCCATGCGGTCGCCCTGTTGATTGACGCACAATCTTAAGCCGCGCCCAACTTCTTGACGCTTGCGAATATCACTGCCACTTTGTTTTAGTGTACAAATTTGAAAAACGTTAGGATTGTCCCAACCTTCGCGCAGGGCTGAATGTGAAAAAATAAATCTTACAGGCGATTTTTTAGGATCAAGGTCCAGTAAAAGCTCCTTGTTTTTCATAATCAAATTATAGGCGTCAATGTCATCTGAAGTTTTTTCACTGCGATTTGAAACTTTACTGTTAGTAAACTTGCCTTTGTTGTCGATTGAAAAATATCCCGCGTGAGTTTTTTCTACCGGAATTTGTAACAAATAATTTTCGTATTCGTCATTGAAAAGAATTCCTGTAAATTTTGCGACTTCCTCCAAATAAATTTCTTCAAACCAATTTGCAAAATCGCCGTTGCCGGGAGTTCCCGCCGCGTCATAAATTTTATAGTGCGCCACTTCGTCAATAAAAAACAACGACAAAACTTTTATACCTTCGGAAAAAAGTTGCGATTCTTTTTCTAAGTGCGCCTTAATCGTTTCTCGAATTTGAATTTTTCTAATTTGCTCCTCGTCAACTTTGCCCAAAATTTCGCCGACAAAAATTTTTATACCGTTCAAAAACTCAAGCGAATTATCGCGCCCGTCAATAAATTTCACGATAAAATTATTTTTATATTCG
>CALGGV010000109.1 GCA_937915725.1 uncultured Selenomonadales bacterium | reverse complement strand
CTGATTGAAAGTCCGCCTTGAGTAATTGCGCATTCGTCAACAGTAACATTGCCGCCCATTATGATAGTACCTGTGCGTTCATTGAAAACGACTTTAGCCACTGTATCCGGAACAACGGATAATTCCTCAATCGACGAAACAAAATTAACAACGTTTGAACGGTAATAATTTGGAATACGAATATCAATCCTTGAAGGATTAGCGGGGTGTGCAATATCGCCGTAAGCAGAATTAATCGCCGCGGCAACTCTTGAGGCTGTAGTAAAATCTGCGCTTGAAAGGCTCAAAGAAAGGGAGCCGTTTTCGCCCAGATCGTCTTCAACAGTACGTTCAACTATTGCGCCGTTAGGAGTTGTACCAACTGTAGGGAAATTTTTTTGTGCAGTACTGCCTGTGCCGCCGCCTGCAACAAAGCCGCCGGTAGAAACCGGACCCTGTGCGACTGCGTAAATTTCGCCGTTACCTGCGCGAAGTGGAGTTTGTAAAAGTGTACCGCCTTGAATACTTGAGGCGTCCCCCATTGAACTAATAGTAGTGTCGATAGTATCGCCTTCACGAATAAACGGCGGTAAACTGGCAGTAACCATAACTAATGCAATATTCTTGTATTTTATAGCCTCAGAAAGATCAACAGTAACACCAAAACTGCGGAGCATAGCGGCAGTTGAAGTTATCATAGGCGTAATTTTATCAGAATCGCCCGTACCGGGTAAACCGACAACCAGCCCATATCCAACAAGTTGGTTACTGCGGACGCCTTGAACTTTTGCAATATCTTTAATTCTTGTTGGCGCAGATTCTGCAAAAACTGTTGTACTTGTAAAATTTATACAAAGAATCAGCGTTAAAAGCATAAATAATTTTTTCATAATAAAAACCTCATCAGATGGTTTATTGAACATTTCCAAAAATTTTAATTGTTAAGATTGATTAACCCTCCCCGTCTAAATTTTGTCAATATTTTAATCAAACAGCTTGCCGTAAATTTTCGGCAGTTTCTTCAACTTCGACAAAATTTTCTTTTAAAAAGTTGACGCCGTAAATATACCAATCTTCGCCTTCATCAAAAATTGCGTAACCATCACCCATTGTATCACATGAACTTTTTGTGCCTTGTAAATCTGATTTGGAACAAAAGAAACTCTGTAACCGTTGCCTTGATATTTAAGTAACATTATCATCACCGCACAAATTCAAAATTCTTTTCAGGCGGGGTATTTTCAATTATTTCAAATTTTTCCGGCGGATAAAGATAATCCTCTTCAGATTCATCAACGGTACGATAGAAACCGCGTTCAATAGACAAAACTTCGTAAATTTTATTGGGAATGACATCCATAAAAATTTTGTAAGAATTTGGCGTGTCAATTTCACGTTTGCCAATGTATTTGACTTTCAATTTTTTCACCCTGTGCAATGACTTTTACTCATAGAATTAGAAAAGGAAGTTGAAAATTTGAGTTAAAATACCTTGACGTTGTTTTGCGTTCAAAGGTCCTTTGCCGTCGAATTTCAAAGTAGCGTCGGCAACTCTTGAGGAAAGTACAGTATTATTTGCGCGAACATCTGCGCGACGAACAATCCCGCGTAAAGTGATTCTGTGTTCGTCTTTATTCTGCCAAATAGATTGAGTACCTTCAACAATCATATTATCATTTGGCAAAACTTCAACTACAGTAACTGTAATTTGTCCGCTGAAACTGTTAGTATCACTTGCCGAGCCGTTAGCAGTGAAAGAATCAGAGCCGCTTGCACCCGCCGCCGCCAAAAAATGGAAAATTCCTGTACCGGCATTTAAAGTGGTACTGCCGGATTTAGAATTTGAACGAGATTTTGTGGCAGTTTGAGTTGTCGATTCACTGATAATAATCGTCAAAATATCGCCAACATCACGCGCTTTTTTATCAGCAAACATTCCCCATTGATTATCAGACCAAAGGGATCTTGCCTCAACATTTGCGCCGCTTGAAATTGTAAATATAAAAGTTACTGCTAAAATCGCTGTCAAAAATTTTTTCAACATATCACATAACCACCTCCACAGTACCTGAATCAATAACCCGTGCTGTAACTATTCTTTGCGAAGATTCATTTTTAACTTTTATAATTTCGCCAATTCGCCCGCGTGTCATTGCAACTCCTTTAGCAGAGGCTTTAATTCCTTTGTAATTCACAACTATTTTTACCGGAGCTCCACTTCTTATAACAAGCGGCTGATCAAAATAATTTATGCTAACCGGCGAACCTGCGCGAATAATTCTGTGTGGAACAAGCCCTTTAACGTCTTGAATATCTTTGACATATTCTGCGCGCCCGTCAATAGGAATTTCAGCAAGCCTAAAATCTGATTCTGTAACGGGCGTTTCCATTCTTAAATCATGATTGGCAATAATTACATAGTCAAAAACTTTTACAGAAACTACAAAATTAACATCTCGATACATTCTGCCGCCAACAGAAATTCTTGCTTTTATTGGGGTAACGCCAATATAATTTACAGTTGCGGCAGGTACAGAAACTTTTATATCGATAATTCCATTTGGTAAAGAAATATTAGCCAGCGGGCGTAATAAACTAATTTCACGGCGTCTAATTTCGCCACTTTCGGCAAGGAGTCTTTCAACTTCTTCAATCGCCATAGCCTCAAGTTGCCCGCCAGGAACTATCTGATTAGCAAAAACACGCGGCGCAAAATTCATCAAGAAAATTACAGCCGCGATAAAAATAATTTTTTTCATTTTAGTTAAGCGTCAATTAACGCTTTAAGCCATTGGCAATTTCTAACATTGCATCTGAAGTAGTAATTGCCTTAGAATTTGATTCATAGGCGCGTTGCGAAACGATCATATTAACCATTTCTTCAACAATTTGCACGCCGGACATTTCCAAAGTATTTTGAGTTAAGACGCCCATGCCGTCTGAACCCGGGTTGCCTTCAATAGCATCTCCACTAGCCGCCGTTGCCAAATATAAATTTTTTCCGTAAGCATAGAGTCCGGCAGGATTCATAAAGCGTACAAGTTGAATATTTCCAATTTCAGTTTGTTCACCGCCGGAAGGCGTATCTGAAACAACACCATCACTGCTTATTACTAAGCTGTCAACAGTTGCAGTTTCTTCAAGTGTAATATTTGGAATAAGTAAAAATCCGTCGCTTGTAACAAGGCGGCGATTAGAATCAATCTTAAAAGAGCCGTCACGAGTATAAGCCGTTGTACCGTCGGGAAGTTGCACTTGAAAAAATCCTTCGCCCTGAATACCAACATCAGTTGGATTATCTGTAGTTTGCAAAGGTCCCTGTGTAAAAATTCTGTTGGTTGCAGAAACGCGCGTACCTAAACCAATTTGCAAGCCTTGAGGATATTGTGTACCATCGCCGGAAGTACCGCCCGCGTCGCGCAGTGTTTGATAAATTAAATCTTGAAATTCGGCACGAACTTTTTTATTGCCGTAAGTGTTGACGTTTGCCAAGTTATGAGCCACAACGTCCATATTTTTTTGCTGCGCCACCATTCCGGATGCTGCAGACCACAAAGACCTCATCATAATAAAAACGCCTCCTAAAAGTGCAAAAAACTTCCCTGTAAATCTTATTTCCTAAAAAATATATCGTCAAAAATTTATTTTGCCTTTAATACAAAATTAGGCGAACTGTTTCAAGTCCGCCATTCTAATCAAATTTTAATAATTAAATAAAAAAATTCCAAATTAATTATTTACGCAAATTCAACTGTGCGATAATTTCACGATAACGATTGATATTTTTCTTGCTAAGGTAACTCAAAAGGCGGCGGCGTTGCCCGACCATTTTCAACAAGCCGCGGCGGGAATGATGATCTTTTTTATGTTCCTTAAGGTGTTCGGTAAGATAGGAAATACGCGCCGTCAAAAGTGCAATTTGAACTTCCGGCGAGCCGGTATCGCCTTCGTGAACGCCGTATTTTTTTACAATTTCTTCTTTGTCAGCTTTGTTTAACATTTAAAATCCTCCTGAAAAATTTTTAATTCCGGCGGCAAAGTCTGCGTCGGAGTCTCGACAAACTGCGCCGCGGTTTTTAGGGATTAAGTTTAACACAATATTTTTTATATTGCAAGAATTTATTTCTGACGCTGAAAAGTGCAAAATAGTCTTAATATTTTGTTGACGTAAAATAATAAATTTGCTAAACTTAAAAAAAATTTAATTTGAAAGGATGTAAATTTTAATTTGGCGGCGTTGCAATTCTTGTATATAAATTTACCGTCAATATTAATGAGGTGATTAGTGTGGCTTTAATCAACATACCAAAAATCAGAAATTGTACAAAATGCGGAAAAGTTTTTGCGTCTATGCACGGCGAAAGAGTTTGCAAGGATTGCATTCAGCAAGAAAAGGATTTTGAAGAACAAGTCATAAAATATATTAGGGATAACCCCGGCAGTTCAGTGAAAGAAGTTATGGAGGCAACCGGCGCAACCGAAAAAATGATGAAAAGAATGATGCAGGACGGAATTTTTTCCAATGCAGCAGTAAAGCACGATGAAAATGCTACTTACCCTTGTATGAGTTGCGGGCGTCCAATAACCAGCGGTACTTATTGCATGGATTGCCTAAGCCGGTTAAGAGATCAAACAAGAAAAGCCGCCGAGGCTATGCAGATTAGAATCAAGGAAGATAAATCAATGTCTACGATTGAACGCCTTGATAAACTTGCAGAAAAAGAATTTGAAAGAGAAAATCGTATGAGCGGTATTAAACGCAATTTCTCCAGGGGAATGTTTAAAGATCGCTAAGGAATTATCCGCAATATGATTCTTGATTTATTAAAAAATTGCAGACTTTGTCCGCGAAATTGCGGAATTAATCGCAATGAAAAAATTGGATTCTGCGGAGCCGGTACAAAAATTCTTGTAGCACTTGTCAGCTTGCACAAATGGGAAGAGCCTTGCTTGACGGGCAAAAACGGTGCGGGTACTATTTTCTTTTCTCATTGCAATTTGAAATGTGTTTACTGCCAAAATTTTAAAATAAGCAGTGAAAATTACGGCAAGGAAATTTCAAATGAAAGGCTTACAGAAATTTTTATCGAACAACAAAAACGCGGTGCAAATAATATTGAACTTGTAACGCCTACACATTACGTCCCGCAAATTTGCACTGCCCTTGACGCCGCTAAATCCCGCAACTTAAAAATTCCCGTCGTCTATAATACAAATTCATATGAAAACTTATCGACGCTTGACTTGTTAAAAAATCGCGTCGATATTTTTCTTCCTGATTTAAAATATTTTGATAATGACGCCGCCAAAATTTTTTCAAACGCGCCAAATTATTTTTCTGTTGCAACCGCCGCTATAAAAAAAATGTTTGAGCTTGTCGGCGAATGTAAATTTGATTCTGAAGGAAATATGACGCGCGGCGTTATTGTTCGTCATTTAATTTTGCCAAATTTTCGGCGTGACAGTTTTAAAATTTTAGATTGGCTTTATGAAAATTTCGGCGATAAAATTTTTATCAGTTTGATGAATCAGTACACGCCGCTTTTTCGTGCCGCCGAATTTAAAAAGATTAATCGTCGGCTTACAACTTTTGAATATGATTCTGTTGTAAATTATGCAGTTGATATTGGAATAAAAAACTGTTATATTCAAATTGGCAAAACTGCCGAAGAAAAATTTATTCCGAATTTCGACGGCGGCGGCGTTCAAAGGAGGGGTGTTAATGACGCTTAATGCAGTTTTTCCGGAAAAATTAGTTGGGCTTGCGGCGACAATCAGACCGGCTGATATTTTGGAAATTTTACTGGTTGCAATTATACTTTATAAACTTTATGCAATGCTTGAGGGGACTCGCGCAATTACGCTTGCAAAAGGAATTTTGGTTTTATTTATGACAAACTTTTTTTGCAACGTTTTTCAACTGAATTTGTTATCGTGGATATTTGAAAAAGTTATGACGTGGACTTTTATATTATTCCCAATAGTTTTTCAACCGGAATTGCGGCGCACGCTTGAAAGGTTAGGGCAGGGAAGATTTTTCTTTTCAGAAAGAACTTCACTGGATGTGGCAGAGGCAAATAAAGTTGTCGAAGAATTGGTTAAGGCGTCAAAATCTTTATCAGCCACAAAAACCGGCGCGTTGATGGTTATTGAAAGACGAATGGGCTTAAATGACGTTAGCGATACCGGAATAAAATTAGATGCAATGATAACTTCTGAACTTGTACTAAATATTTTTTTTGTTAATACACCGTTGCACGACGGCGCGGCGATTATTCGTGGAAAAAGAATTTATGCTGCAGGTTGTCTTTTGCCGCTTACAGAAAAAACAGGACTTTCAAAAGAATTGGGAACGCGCCACAGGGCGGCTCTTGGAATTTCTGAACAATGTGACGCGCTTGTTTTGGTTGTCAGTGAAGAAACAGGGACAATTTCTATTGCGGAAAATGGAAAATTGACGCGGCATTTGGACGGCGACACTTTAGCCAAAATGATTCGCCCGGCGTTTGTTCATCCGCACAAAAATTCTATAGGAAATCTTTTCACGAAATGGAGAAAAAACGATGCTGGAACAGATTAAAGACGCTTTTCAGCGCAATAAAATACAAAAAATCGTAGCACTTCTTTCTTCAATGATTTTATGGTTTTTCGTAATGGATACGCAAAATCCCACGATTAATGATTCTTACGATATACCGGTTACAATGGCAAATACTCCGCAAAATTTTAAGGCAGTTTACACAGAACAAACAATCAGAGTTAAATTGAGTGCGCCGCGCTCCTATTTCATTGATTATGGCGTTAATAATATTCGTGCGTTTGCAAATTTACAAAATTATTCTGCCGAAGGTGAATATGAAATTCCTATTGAGGCGTCATTTCCCAAAGGATTTGAACTTGAAAGTATTACGCCTGCAACAATTCACGTGCAACTGGATCCTTACATTGAAAAACAAATGCCGGCTGAAGTAATTGTGACAGGCTCACCGGCAACTAATTCTGTAGTTAAAGCACTTGAAAAATCTTCAACCAGTATAACTTTGATTGGACCAAAAACGCCTGTAACTGCCGTAAAACGTGTTATAGGTTACATTGGACTTAATGATAACAGTGAAACTTTTGATATTCTTGTACCAATGACGGCGATTGATGAAGACGGGCGGGAAGTGCGCGGCGTTAGGGTTGCGCCTTCAGTCATTACCGTAACAGTTGAAATAGCAAATGAACTTCAACAAAAAACTGTTCCGGTTGTTGCAGATATTACAATACCGGAAGGGCGGGAAATTTCTGAATTGATTGTAAATCCGCAAACAGTAGACATTGTCGGCAGGGAAGAAATTTTAAGTTCCATTGACTCAATTAAAACGGAGCCGCTAAATTTCGTTGTAAATGCAAAAACTTTTATTGGAAAATTGCGCTTGAACTTGCCGGACGGCGTAACTTCCACGGCAGATGAAGTTGATGTTACTTGCAAATTTAAGGAGTAAAAATTTTTGAAAATCCGAATAAAAAATTTAGCGGTCGATTTAAACGACGAAAGAAATTTATCAGAAATAGCGGCGGCTTACTTAAAAATCGAAGTAAAAAAAATTAGCAATTTAAAAATAATTCGTCAAACTATTGACGCTCGGCGTTATCATGGCGTGGGAATTAAATTTAATTATATTTTGGAAGTGGAATTTGACGGCGAAATAAATTTGGCGCGTGATAAAAATCTTGAAAAAATTCCTGCCGAAAAAATTTTTGAGTGCGTCAAACTGCCACGCACTTTAAAAAACATTCGCCCAATAATTGTTGGTTTTGGACCTGCGGGAATGTTTGCGGCTTTAACGCTTGCTCGCGCAGGTTTGGAGCCAATTATTTTTGAACGCGGCGGCGATATTGACAGCAGGGCGGCGGCGGTTGAAAAATTTTTTAGTACAGGCGAACTTGACGAAAATTCAAATGTACAATTCGGCGAAGGCGGCGCGGGAACTTTTTCAGACGGAAAATTAACGGCGCGTACAAATGATTCACTTGTAAATTTTGTACTTGAAACTTTTGTAGCGGCGGGCGCACCTGCTGAAATTTTGTATCTGAATAAGCCGCACATTGGAACAGACAGACTGCGCGAAGTTGTAAAAAATATTAGGCAAGAAATTATAAATTTGGGCGGGAAAATTTATTTCAATTCGCAAGTTACAGATTTAGAATTTTCCGGCGGCAAAGTTTTTAGTGCAATTATCAACAACAGCGAAAAATTTTTGGCTGACGTAATTTTTTTAGGCGTGGGACATTCTGCACGCGATACTTATGAAATGCTGAATCGTCACGGCGTAGCAATGGAGGCTAAGGCGTTTGCAGTTGGAGTGCGAATTGAACACCCGCAAGAATTTATTAATCGCGCACAATTTGGCGCAGATTTTAAAAATCCAAAACTTCCTGCGGCAGATTATTTTTTGACTTACAAAGATTTAAAGCGCGGGCGCGGGGCTTATAGTTTTTGTATGTGTCCGGGCGGGCAAGTTGTGGCGGCAACTTCGGAAAATTTTCAAATTGTTACAAACGGCATGAGTAATTTTTCCAGAAATTCCGGCGTAGCAAACAGCGCGTTACTTGTCACGGTTGATAAAGCTGATTTTAAAAATTTCGGCGGGGATATTTTAAGCGGCGTAAGATTTCAACAGCACTTTGAAAAATTGGCATTTGAACTCGGCGGAAAAAATTTTTGTGCGCCTGTACAAAGTGTCGGCGATTTTCTGAACGGTCGCGCAGATTGTAAAAAATTTTTAGTTAATCCAACTTATCCGCTCGGCTATAAAATTGCTGACTTGAATAAATGTTTACCGGCTGAAGTTTCTGCAACTTTGAAAGACGCGCTGAATTTTTGGAACGGCAAAATAGAAAATTTCGCCGCGCCGAATGTTGCACTTACAGGAATTGAAACTAGGACAAGTGCGCCTTGCCGGATTCTGCGCGACAAAGAAAATTTTCAATCCATCAGCCACGCGGGAATTTATCCTATTGGCGAAGGCGCGGGCTACGCGGGCGGGATTATGAGTTCAGCTATTGACGGAATTAAAGCCGCACAAAATTTTTTAAGAATTTAAATGCCGCGCACCGCACTTCGTTTTTGCTTGGGACTTTAAATTGCGGTAACGTGAGAAAACGCGGTTGTATCTTTAAATTTTGGGAAAGTTAAACGCGAAAAACGCAGGTGCGCGGCGATTCTTTCTTTTGCTTGCAAATGTGATGAATAAGAGCATTTGCTGTTTCTTTCTTCTAAAGAAAGAAATGCCGTATCTTCAAAAAATATTTCTAAAGAAATTCAATAAAGAAAAGCCGTATTCTCAAAAAAATAAACTTATAAATAACTTTTAAAAATTTGACGATAAAAGCGCGGTAATATATAATCGTCAAAGTGATTCACGAAAAATTCATAGACTTTGGAGGAAAAAATATATGTGCGGAATTGTAGGCTACATTGGCAATAAACGCGCCATTGATTTTTTGTTAGACGGATTAACTAAACTTGAATATAGAGGCTATGACAGTGCGGGAGTTGCTGTAAATTGCGGCGATGAAGGAATTTTTATTGAAAAAGCTGTAGGGCGTCTCGATTCTCTTAAACAAAAATTAAAAGGGCGTTTGCCAAATGGTACTATTGGAATTGGACACACGCGCTGGGCTACTCATGGTCGCCCTTCTGATGTCAACGCGCACCCTCATTCAGACTGCCACGGAAATTTTGTCGTAGTTCATAATGGAATTATCGAAAATTACTTACCGCTTAAACAGGATTTAATTTCTAAAGGACACAAATTTATTTCTGAAACTGATACTGAAGTTGTTGCACATTTAATCGAAGAAAATTATCACGGCGATTTTTTACTTGCAGTGCGTGAAGTTTTGGCAAAAATCGAAGGCTCTTATTCTTTGCTTTTTATGTCAAAATTCCACCCCGATACTTTAATTGCCGCTAAACAAGATAACCCTTTGGTTATTGGACTCGGCGAGAATGGCGAAAATTTTATTGCGTCAGATATTCCTGCAATTATTTCTTACACGCGCAAAACTTATATCTTAAACGACGGCGATATAGCCATTGTACAAAAAAATAATGTACAATTCGTAAATCGTCAAGGCGCGCCAATTTCTAAAAAAATTTTCCACGTCAGCTGGAACGCCGCCGCCGCCGAAAAAGGCGGTTATGAACATTTTATGCTCAAAGAAATTAACGAGCAACCAAAGGCAGTTCGTGATACTATTTCGCCGCACATTCTCAACAATTCAGTAAATTTTAACGAATTAAATTGGAATTCCGATTTTCTGAAAAATATCAACAAAATTTATATTGTAGCTTGCGGCACGGCTTACCACGCAGGACTTGTCGGCAAATTTTACATTGAAAAACTTGTCCGAAAACTTGTTGAAGTCGATTTGGCGTCCGAATTTCGTTACCGTTCGCCTATAGTTGACGAAAATACTTTAGTTATAGTTGTAAGTCAAAGCGGCGAAACTTCAGACACTTTAGCCGCGCTGAAAGAATCTAAAAGACTCGGCGCAAAAACTTTAGCTGTTACAAATGTTGTTGGCTCCTCAATCGCAAGGGAGGCGGAATTTGTAATTTTGACTGCCGCCGGTCCTGAAATTGCCGTCGCCTCAACTAAGGCGTATACTACGCAATTAATTTTAATGTTTATGCTTGCACTTTATATGGCGCAACTTTCAAAATCTATTCCGGAAAATGAAATTGAACGTTTGATTAATTTGTTGAAAAAAATTCCTGCGCAAATTTCAGAAACTCTTTCTGACGTAGATCCAATTAAAACTTTCGCGCAGATGTACGGCTTTAATGACGACGTTTTTTATATTGGAAGAAGTTTAGATTATTGCGTGGCACTTGAGGGCGCGTTGAAACTCAAAGAAATTTCTTACATTCACGCGGAGGCTTACGCCGCCGGCGAATTGAAACACGGTACACTTGCTTTAATTGTCGAGGGCGTGCCGGTTATTGCTCTTGCTACTCAAAAATCTGTCTACGAAAAAACTTTGTCAAATATTAAGGAAGTTAAGGCGCGTGATGCTATTGTAATTGGAATTGCGGCGCAGGGCGATTCTCAACTTTCAAATTATCTTGACCACGTAATTTTTGTACCGGATACAGATGAATTATTAATCCCGTTGTTGACGGTTGTACCTTTGCAACTTTTGGCTTACTACGCGGCAATTACTCGCGGTTGTGATGTTGATAAGCCGCGCAATTTGGCTAAATCTGTAACTGTTGAATAATGGCTGAAATTTTGGGCGTGAAAGTTGACGCCGTAACGATGATTCAAGCTGTTCAAAAAATTGTGTAGCTGATTTTAAACTTAAAAAATTTGGGG
>CALGGV010000108.1 GCA_937915725.1 uncultured Selenomonadales bacterium | reverse complement strand
CCCCTGCGTCGCCGTAAATCGTATCGTTTCCTGCCTCGCCATAAAGTATATCGTTGTCATTGCCGCCGTAGATTTTATCATTTCCTGAGCCGCCATAAATTGTATCGTTGCCTGCATTGCCATTGATTGTATCTGCATTACTTCCGCCTTTAAGTGAATTAGTAGCCGAACTTCCAATAATGCTTACAGATTTTGTAAGTGCAGAGGCATTTACTTTTGTTGCAGTCGGGTAATCTGCTAAGTCAATTTTGTTGCCGGTGAAAGTTTTTGCAGCCGTCAAAACTGAATTTTTAATTGAAAGACCTGTTGGCAATGAAGTATTACCGCTGTCAAGCGTACCGTCAATATTAACTGCGATATTTGCGGCATTTTTGAGTAAAATTGAACCTGTGCCGACGTTCACTTTTAAATCACTACCACTTTTAGTAGTAGAATATTTTGCGCCGGTAATTTTTAATGTATCGTCAGCATCAAAACCATAAATAGTATCGTTACCGTCGCCGTTTGCGTATTGGTACAAATTAGCGGCAGTATAACCGCTGATATTATCATTGCCTTTACCACCAATAATTGTAACGGTCGCTGATTTTTTTTGAAGTTGCAAAATCTGCAAACTAAGTGAGTTACTTGTATCTATTTTGCTGTATAAAGTGTCGTCGCCGTCGCCGCCATTGATTGAAACATTATTACTAATATTGGAAATTGAGTCTTTGTCTGCACCACCTGAAATTGTCACATTGTCACCATTATTTGAAATTGTATCATTCCCTGCATCGCCGGAAATTGTTGCATTGGAACCAAAATTTGTGATTGAGTCATTACCTGCGCCACCACTTATTGTACTGTTGTTTCCGCCGCCAGAGAAAAAGATTTGTTTTTTGCCGTTTTGAATAATATCATTGCCGTCATATCCATAAATTTTAACTTTGTTGCCGTAAGATTCGATAGTATCATTATTTGAACCGCCTGAAAGTATCGTGTTATCTACAGTGGTGTTTATATGTTTACCTGTAATTACAGTTTCAGGATAAACTTTTTTAGTTGTATTGCCTTTAGAGTCAACAACTGTAATTTCTTGATTTTTGCCGCCTTTGACTGTTATTTTTTTGCCCGTGCTTATAGTTAGAACAACGTCAGAATTTGAAAGTTGCGCTGAAGTGATTGAACCGCTTGTTAGTGATACTTTATCTTCACCGGCTTTATAATCGTAAATATAATCGTTGCCGCCGTTGTTTACAAAAACATCTGCGCCGTCGCCGCCGTTAAGTGTGTTAGTTCCTGCTCCGCCATTCAAGGTATCTGATTCTGCGTTGCCGTAAAGCTCATCATTATCCGCACCACCATAAATTAAATCGTTGCCGGGACCGCCAAAAAGTTTATCATTGCCCGCGTCGCCGTAAAGTTCATCATTGTCAAGTCCACCCATCACTTTATCATTACCGCTACCACCATAAATTGTATCTTCACCTGCGTCACCATAAAGTATATCGTCACCACCACCGCCATAAATTGTATCTTTATTAATACTTCCGTTAATGTCATCTGCGCCGGAGCCGCCTTTTATGGAATTGTTCACATAATCGCTACCGTTAATTGTTACAGATTTAGAAAGTGCGGTTGCATCTACTTTTGTTACGTTTTTACTTTTATAATCTTCAACATTTATTTCGTTGCCTGTAAATTTATTGGACGCCGTTAAAACTGAATTGCTAATTGAAAGACCAACAGGCAATGTATCTGCAGGAGTTGTATCGCCGCCACTACCGCCGCTCATTGTAACAATATTAACAGCCGTATTTGCAGCACCTTGAAGTAAAATGGAACCGCTACCAACATTAACTTTTAAATCCGCGCCACTCTTCATTGTAGTATAGCTTGCGCCGATTATTTGCAAAGTATCATTCGCATGGAAACCGTAAATAGTATCGTTGCCGTCGCCAACATTATACTGAACAACCGCATTACTTGCATTGTTTTTTGCATAAAGACTATATAAATTGATGGAATCGTTGCCCGCGCCGCCAATTATCGTACTGTACTTATTGACAGTGTAATTAACCGAATTTGCAACGCGTATCATCCATGCTTGATAACCATTGTCAAAATATCTATCAGGATAAGCAAGCGGTATACCGCTCCCTGTATATTTAATCCATACATATTCTTTTATAGTTGTAGTTTCTCCGTTATAATTGGCGTTATTGCATTCGACGCTAAGATTTGCTATGGTATCATCACCTGCACCGCCAATAACTACAGATTTAGAAACAAAATTAAAAAGCCAATCTTTACCCTCTCCGCCGTTTATTGTAGTGTTGGCACCATAGTTACGAACAGTATCATTTCCGCCCAACGCGCTTATGATTGTATTCTTATAGTAATTTTCAACTTTATCATCACCATTGGTAAATCCAAAACGCTGGATATTAAAATTTAAATCCTTCATAACAATCTACCTCCTTAACTCAAAACATTTCTATAAACTTTTCAAATATATAATACCCCCCCCCGCCTTGTACTTGTCAAGGTATAGTACAAATTTTTTTTACAACAAAAAAGACTAGAGAAAAATTCCCTAGTCTTTAGTCTTTAATCCCTAGCTTTTAAAAATCACTGCGGCTTAATTCTTTTTACAGCCTCTGAAAGTGGCGGGATAATTTGTTTCTTGCGGCTCATAACGCCCGGCAAATAAACGTGAGTACCGCTTGCATCTTTCTTGAACGCCTCGCCAATCAAAGTTTTGGGCGAACCGGCGTAAAGCAAATACGTTGATTCTTCCAAAATATCTGTAACCATCAACAAGTGCATATCGAAACCTTCACGTTCGCAGTTATCCGCCATAACGTCAATAATTTTTTCTTCAATGTCAAGAACTTCTTTAGGATCCATAACAGAAATTTGACTGACAATAATTCTGTAATCGCCAATTTTAAATTCTTTCAAGTCATTTTTCGCAATTTCGGTAGGAGTTTTGCCGCCAATTCCTGCGCCTGCGCGAAGCATTGCAAGTCCGTATTCTTTTAAGTCAACGCCCGCAATTTCTGCCAATTTTTCAGCGGTTTTTCTGTCTTTATTCGTGCAAGTTGGAGACTTAAATAAAACTGTATCAGAAATAATCGCCGAAAGTAAAAGCCCTGCGATTGACGGCGGAATTTCAATATCAGCATCCCAATGCATATTCGCAACGATTGTACAAGTGCAACCTACCGGCTCTTGACGAATATAAATCGGCTCAGAAGTTTGAACGCCGCCTAATCTGTGGTGGTCGATAATTTCAACTATTTTTGCATCTTCAATACCTTCAACGGCTTGTCCGCGCTCGTTGTGGTCAACAAGAATAACTTTCTCACGTTCCGGCAACATAATTTCATCCGCGCTGACAATTCCGACAAGTTTATTATTTTCAACAACGGGATAACTTCTGAATCTGTTTTCGTCCATTACGCCCTTAATATCAGAAAGTAAATCCATCGGGCGGAAACAAATAGGCTCTGAATGCATAATGCGGCGAATTGGTACGCACTGATTCAAAAGGCGTCCTACTGTGTAAGTGTCGTAAGGCGTGGCAAGTACGAAAATTTTTTCAGTAGCCGCCTCTGCCAATGCCTCAGCTGCAACCCTGCAACCGCCCGTTACAATCATACACGAAATACCACAATGAATAATTTTTCTTAAAGTGTCAATACTTCTATCGCCAACAAGTACAATATCTTTCGGGTGAAGACTTGCAAGCGTTGTTTCAACACTTCCAGCCGCAATTTTAATGCTACCTTCAATAAATTCATTTTCATCGCCGGCAACCAAAACTTTTGACTCCGTAGCTTGAATAATATCACGATAGCGAACGCGCATATCTACCAAACTTTGTAAGCCCAATTCAAGAAAATATCTTTTGGCTAAATCGCCAACAGTAACAATACCGACAAGTTCGCCGTTGCTGTCAGTTACAGGTACAGATTTTAATTCACTTTTGCGCATAACTTCGCCCAAATGACGCAGTGTATCATGTTGACGGACGACGGTTTTACATTCCAGCGTAACGTCTTTGACGCGGGGATATAAATCTGTTACAAGAAAAGGTTGCTCCATTTTGAAATATTCAAGCGCGTATTTAGTTTCATTGTTAATTTTACCGCAACGCGCAGGGACGGCATTGACGCCGAGTGCTTGTTTCAAATGAGCATAACCAATAGCCGAGCAAATTGAATCTGTGTCGGGGTTTCTGTGCCCAATTACATAAATAGGTTTTGCAGTGCCTTTCATTAAAAAGCCTCCTTGAAAAAATTTAAACGACAACTTTTTTATTCATCAATGCAAAAATTATAGCTAAAAAATTTCTCAATGTCTATTTAATTTTTTTTAAGTTACAAAAATTTTTGCGCGGCTGGCGTAATTGACACAATTTTTTTTTAACATTATAATTTTTTAAAATTAAGGTGTTTATGGTTAGGTGTAAGGATTAATGACTGGCAAAAATCCCTAGTCCCTAATCCCTAAATTGGCGGGGGAATTTCCAAATGGTTGGAATTGTGGTTGCGTCGCACTCAAGCAGATTAGCTGAAGGCGTTGTTGAAGTTGCAAAAATGATGGCTCCGGACGTGCCAATAATAGCGGCGGGCGGTATGGACGACGGCAGCATGGGTACAAGTTGTCGAAAAATTATCGGCGCGGTTAAAAAAGTTTATTCTGAAGACGGCGTGGCGTTAATTGCTGATATTGGCAGTTCGATTTTAACTGCTGAAATGGCTGTTGAAATTTTGAAACGTTCAAATTTAAAAATTATAGATTGCCCGCTTGCCGAAGGTACATTTGTGGCGGCGGTTGAATCGCAACTCGGCAAAACTCTTGAGGAAGTGGAACTTTCTGCAATTCGTTCACGTTCAATCAGAAAACTTACTTAAATTTTTTTTGAATTTTTTTTTATTAAGCTAAAGTTTAATTCCGTAATGGATTATTTTGATATGTACTTTCTTTTGTGCCGACAAAAGAAAGTACCAAAGAAAAGCTCGTTCGCTGAAATCGCATCACGCGATTTACGCGAACTGCCGCCCGTCCTTGGGCGGCGTCTTTTTTCAGTTTAATAAAAAATTATTCAACAACTAAAAAACGCCGCTGTTGCAAGCGACGTGTAAATTTCAAATGGTGGGCAGGGATGGATTCGAACCATCGTAGCAAATGCAACGGATTTACAGTCCGCCCCCTTTAGCCACTCGGGCACCTACCCAAAATTTTTAGTGGTGACCTTGGAGGGACTTGAACCCCCGACCCTTTGATTCGTAGTCAAATACTCTAATCCAGCTGAGCTACAAGGCCAAAATTTATGTAAAGTTGGTGGACCCACTAGGACTTGAACCTAGGACCGACCGGTTATGAGCCGGTTGCTCTAACCAACTGAGCTATAGGTCCTCATTAACCGGCAAGGTTACCAACTTGTTGTCAAAAAAATTGGAGCGGAAAACGAGGCTCGAACTCGCGACCCCAACCTTGGCAAGGTTGTGCTCTACCACTGAGCTACTTCCGCAAGATTTATTTGGAGCGGAAAACGAGGCTCGAACTCGCGACCCCCACCTTGGCAAGGTGATGCTCTACCACTGAGCTACTTCCGCTTGTTAGCTGACCTTTCGTCAACTGACAGGGCGTATTATATTAGTTTATTTTAATTTTGTCAAGAAAATTTTGTTGAAACATTGCAGATATAATTTTTTTTGTGTACAATGTGCATAAAATAGCGCAGTCAAGGAGGAAATTTTTTTGTTGAGACAATGCAACCGTAAATCAAATGAAATGCGCCCCGTTATCTTACAACGCCGTTTTCAAATGTACCCGCACGGCTCCGCCTATATTGAAATTGGAAACACTAAAGTTATTTGCGCGGCAACCGTTGAAGATAGAGTTCCAACTTTTGCCAAAGGCACGGGCAGTGGCTGGATAACTGCTGAATATTCAATGTTGCCTTCAGCTCCAATTCTGCGTGCCCCGCGTGAAGTCAAAAAAGTTAGCGGCAGAACTGCAGAAATTCAAAGGTTAATCGGACGCAGTTTACGCGCCGTTACTGATTTATCTGCACTCGGCGAACGTACCATAAATATTGATTGTGACGTGATACAGGCGGACGGCGGCACACGCACGGCAGCAATTACCGGCGCGTTTGTTGCACTTGTTGAGGCTTGCGAAACTATTTACGAAGTTGGCAATGTTTTTCCTGTGAAAGATTTTGTGGCGGCAATTTCGGCGGGTATTTCTGCTGACGGCGAAAAATTTTTAGATTTATGTTATGAGGAAGATTCAAGCGCGCTTGCCGATTGTAACGTTGTTATGACCGGCGCGGGCGAATTTGTAGAAATTCAAATTACCGGCGAAAAAAAATCTTTCACTCGCGCAGATTTAAATGAAATTCTTGATATTGCTGAAAGTGGAATAAAAAATTTGATTGAAATGCAAAAAGACGCACTCGGCAGGGATTTAGTTTGGCGCGTTGGGCGTATTGGCTAAAACTTTCAATTTTCAAACTGAATATCAAAAATTAATGATATATAAATGCTCGGCAAAAATTTTAGTTTGGCGAGTAGGGAGGGTAGTTGAATGACAAAACAAATTGTTATTGCAACAAAAAATTTGGACAAGCTTAGGGAATTAGAAATTGCATTTGACGGCTTGCCTGTAGAAATTTTATCGCTGGCAGATATTGATGATTTTCCGGACGCCATTGAAGACGGCAAAACTTTTGAAGAAAATGCAGAAATTAAAGCAAAATTTTTCAGCGAAAAAACAGGCTTGCCTTGTCTTGCAGATGATTCAGGTTTGGAAGTTGATGCACTTGATGGAAAACCGGGCGTCTATTCTGCACGATTTGCCGGTTATCACGCGCACGACGTTACCAATAATCAAAAATTGCTTGAAGAAATGGCGAAAATTAATGCTACAGAATCGCCAGCCGCTTATCATTGCGCCTTGTGTTTTGTTGATGTTGACGGTACCAAAATTTGTACAACCGGAACTGTAAAAGGTACGATTAAAACCACTGCTAAAGGCGAAGGCGGCTTTGGTTACGATCCGTACTTTTACATTGAAGAAAATAAAACAATGGCGGAACTTACAACTGAAGAAAAGGATTTAATCAGCCACAGAGGCGCGGCAATAAGGGAATTAGTGCCAAAATTAAAGGAGTGGTTGTCGTGTTCATTGGGATAATCAGCGACACGCACGGCAATTACGATTCTGTTGAAAAAGCGGTAAGCATTGCGCCAAAAATGGATATGTGGTTACATTTGGGCGATTGTACCCCCGACGCCGAATACCTTCAATCCTTAGTAGAAGTCCCCGTTCACGGCGTGGCGGGTAATTGTGATTGGCCAATGAAAAGCACTTGTTACGAAAAAGTTGTTGAGGCTGAAGGACATAGAATTTTTATGACGCACGGGCATAATTACGGCGTCCGTTACACTCAAGAATATGTTATGGAGGCGGCAGAAAATCAAGGCGCAGATATTGCGCTTTACGGACATACTCATATTGTCGATTATAGAATTGGTCCGCCTTTGCTTTTAAATCCCGGCAGTGCTGCCCGCCCCCGCGACGATAACCGCGGTTCTTTCATAATTATGGAATTAAAACCTCAAACTGAACCTAAAATTACAATCATTCGGCTAAGATAGAAATTTTTTCTTTATTCTGGAAAAAAAACTTGAAATATTTTTTATCCCGCGCCGCCATAAATGAAAAATTAAGATAATGATGCCGCCCGGTAAAAATAATATCGCTACCCAAAGTAATTTTTTCCGCATTTTCAGCACCCCTATCAAAATTTTTTACTCTAATTTTGTTAATGAAATTATATCTGAAAAATATTTTTTTTCCACAGGAATTTTTAAAATTTGACAATTATTATCATTTGTGTTAAACTTCATACAAGCTTTTCGTTAAGCTCTCCTAAAAAATACTACACGTACCTTAAATATAAAAGGAAACCCGCCGAACGGTTTTATTGGCGGGTATTTTTTCTTTATAGATTTTTTCAAGGATTTTGAGTTAGATTTTTAAGATAATTTATTTCGGCAGCAGTCAACGGACGAAATTTTCCAACTTTTAAACCTTCCAAAGTTAAGCCGGCAAAACTTACGCGCTTTAATCTTTTTACATCACAACCAATAGCGGCAAACATTCGGCGAATTTGGCGGTTGCGTCCTTCGTGAATTGTAATTTCAACTGTATTTTTATCAAGCAAAAAAATTTCTGCGGGCGCGGTTAAGCCGTCTTCAAGTTCAATCCCTG
>CALGGV010000107.1 GCA_937915725.1 uncultured Selenomonadales bacterium | reverse complement strand
GGCGCGTTCATGGAAATTGAGCCCGGCTTTGATGGTTTAATTCCAATGGGCGAACTTTCAGATCGTCGTATTGAAAATGCTGATGAGGCAGTTCAATTAGATGAAATTGTTAAAGTTAAAATTATGCGTATTGACAAACAACGCAAACGTATTTCTCTTTCAATCAATCGTGTAAAACGCAATGCTTAAGTAGGTGGCTAGATGGCTAGATTGTTAGTCCATTAGTACTGACTATCTAACCATCTTTTCATCTGACAATATAAAAATAGGAGGTCGCTTGATATGAAAAAAATCGCGGCTATTCTTTGTGGCGCAGTGCTTGCCACTTCGGCTGTATGTTCAGCCACTATTCCCTCAAATGCAATTAGCATTGGTAATTTAGTTCCTGGTATGAGTACTTCTCGTTTAACTTCCCTTTACGGGCAACCAATTTCAAAAGACGGTGACGAATGGAAATTCCGCAATTTTGAAGTTGAAGTTGAACGCGGCAAAGTTAAGGAAATTGAAACTTATAGCAATGGCTTTTCAACTCCGGCGGGAATTTCTATAGGGCAAGATGCAAGAATTTTAACCCGCGCTTATGGCAACGCCGACAGAATGGAAGTTGAAGGCAACGAGGAAGAATACGAATTTTATAGCCACGATTATTCTATGAAGATTGAGTTTAAAGTTCGCAACGGCTACATTTACAAAATTATTTGTGAATCTCAAGATTAATTGAATTTAAAATCCAAAGTAAAAAGCCCGCCTTTTTTGGCGGGTGTTTTTTTATTTCCAGAAAAAAATTTTTTTAAGAAATTACGGCTTTTCTTACTGAAATTCTTTAAATTTTTTTATTTTGAGAATACGGCTTTTCTTTCTTTAGAAGAAATGAGCAATGCTCTTACTCATCGCATTGCAAGCCTAGCAAAAGAAAGAATCTTACGCCGTCAGGTTGCAAATTCGACGAATAGGAGGATTTGCTCTCGCGTTCAATTTTACAGGCAAAAACTAAGACGGCGTCGGCGTAAAAATTTAAACTAAAAGCAACTTGCTAATGGCTCCTGTAATTTTTACGCCCTATTTTTGTAAATATTTTTTTCTCTAATTTTTTTACGATACGGCTTTTATTTCTTTAGAAAAAATGAAGTGCGGCGGGCGTCCACCTAACAACTAGCCATCTAACCACTATTTAACGGCGTTATCAAATTCGGCTTGAGGAATAAGCGTAACAAGCCCCATAATTGCCAAAATTTGCTCCAACGCAACACGCGGCGACGCTGTATTTTTTACAACAAAATTAACGTCTTTCCATTGTTCAAATTCTTTGTTTGAGTCGGAGTATTCAACAAAATATTTTATTTCGTCATTTGAACAGCCGGCGCGCAGCATTCTTTCAATAAATACTTCTTCATTAATCATCAAGAAAATTGTTACAAGGTCTTGATTTATAAATTTTGAAAGTTGCTTAATACCGTCAGAATTCATCATTAACATAATACTAACTTTGTGATCTTGATAAGCATCTAAAACTTCTGTACGGCGCATTCCAAACGAACTGCCTTGATATTGGCTGTTGACTATAAGTTTTTCAGCGGCGTAAGCATCCGGTTTTACAGTTTGAAAAAGTTTGCGCTTATAGGCGTAGCGATCGTCAAAATATTTTGTGGTAACAGTTGGAATATAATGCAGTCCCATTGAAACAAGTTGAGAAACCATTGAAGATTTTCCTGAACAATGTGGACCGAGAAAAGCATATACCTTATTATGTGCCATTTAAAACTTCCTTTCTTTTTAAGGACTAAGGATTAGGGATTAAGGATTAGGGAAAATTTTTCAATCCTTAGCCCTTAGCCCTTAACCCTTAGTCCTTAGTCCTTAGTAATTTTCAGCGTTGACTTCAAAATAACTTTGCGGGTGTTTGCAAACGGGGCAAATATCCGGCGCGGCAGTTCCAACGACGATATGTCCGCAATTTCTGCA
>CALGGV010000106.1 GCA_937915725.1 uncultured Selenomonadales bacterium | reverse complement strand
ACAGACACATTGGACCTCATGTTGACGTACCGGCGGGCGATATTGGCGTTGGCGGACGTGAAATTGGTTATTTGTTTGGACAGTACAAGCGCATTCGTGATGCTTATGACAGCGCGGTTTTAACCGGCAAAGGTTTAACTTACGGCGGTTCTTTGGCGCGTACAGAGGCTACCGGTTATGGACTTTTGTATTTTGTCAAAAATATGCTTGACGCTAAAAATATCAGCTTGAAAGATAAAACCGTTGTTAT
Source organism: uncultured Selenomonadales bacterium (assembly GCA_937915725.1). Taxonomy (GTDB): domain Bacteria; phylum Bacillota; class Negativicutes; order Selenomonadales; family Selenomonadaceae; genus Quinella. Next base: position 1,609 of record CALGGV010000106.1, on the reverse strand, counting down.
CAGCGGCGCGGGCAATGTTGCAACTTATGCAATTCAAAAAGCTCAAGAATTCGGCGCAAAAGTTGTTACTTGTTCCGATTCTGACGGCTACATTTACGACCCCAACGGTATTGATTTTGTTACTGTTAAAAGAATTAAAGAAGTGGATCGCGGCAGAATTTACGAATATGAAAATATTCATCCAAATGCAGAATATCACGAAGGTTGCCGCGGCGTTTGGGACGTTAAATGCGATATTGCTCTTCCTTGTGCAACACAAAGTGAAATTGATTTAGAATCTGCTAAAAAACTTGTCGATAACGGCTGTAAAGTTGTTGGCGAAGGCGCAAATATGCCTTCCACACTTGAGGCGATTGACTACTTCCTCAAAAATAAAGTTTTGTTTGCTCCTGCAAAGGCGGCAAACGCTGGCGGCGTTGCAGTTTCAGCACTTGAAATGAGCCAAAATTCCGAACGTTTGCATTGGACTTTTGAAGAAGTCGATAACAAACTTAAAGATATTATGAAAAATATCTACCAAAATGCAAAGGCAAACGCCGAAGAATTTGGTGACGCTGATAACTTGGTTATGGGCGCAAATATCGCAGGTTTCAAGAAAGTTGCAGAGGCTATGACTGCTCAAGGTCTCGTATAAAAAATTTTTTTCCCCTACAAATAAAAAAGCCGTAACTTGCAAATCGCAGGTTGCGGTTTTTTGGTTGCATAAAAAAATAAAGCCCGTGAAACGCGCTAAAATTGCCGACAATCCCCTTTCAGCAACTTGTACGATACCTTTATATCAAAAAGTTTTTAAAGGCGGCTTAAATTCAATTTTCGGCTTTAATTTGTTTCAATCCGGTTAAGACGAAATTTTTTATTTTGGCAAAAATAAAGCCCGTGAAACGCGCTAAAATTGCCGACAAGCCACTTTCAGCAACTTTTACGATACTTTATATTAAAAAGTTTTTGAAGGCGGCTTAAATTCAATTTTCTGCTTTAAATTGTTTTAAGCTTGTCATTACGAAATTTTTTATTTCAGCTAAAATTATGCCCATGAAACGCGCTAAAATTGCCGACAAGCCACTTTCAGCAACTTGTACGATACTTTATATCAAAAAGTTTTTGAAGGCGGCTTAAAATCGATTTTCAGCTTTAAATTGTTTTAAGCTTGTCATTACGAAATTTTTTATTCCGGCTAAAATTTTTTCTTTTTCGTAGTTTATGGGAATTGCCGCACGAATGACGCCGACTTCTTCGCGTTGAAATAAAAGCATCCAGAAAAATGGCGCAAACGTTCCTATCATTAGCGCAAAAGTTTTTGAATCGTTGGCAGGTAAGCCCGTGTATTCGCTAAAAATTTTCGTCATTAAATTTAATTTCGGCAAAACTTCTTCAGTTACAATTTTTTTTGCAAAGTCTGAAGGCGAAAGTATTTCTCTAAGCCAAACTCGAATTTTCCAGTTACTTTCCTGTTTAACCGCGCCTTCAAGCAGATTTAACAATTTTTCAATTTTTTGTTCGGCGGTTAAATCTTTTTCTTCCAATTCGTTTAATTCTGTAACACTCAAAAGGTAGGTGTAAACTTGCCGCAAAACTTCAAGGTAAAGATTTTCCCGGCTGTCGAAGTGGT
>CALGGV010000105.1 GCA_937915725.1 uncultured Selenomonadales bacterium | reverse complement strand
GAATTTGCGATTGTAATATTTCCGTGCAAAACGTCAAAAAAAGTAGTTTCGCCGGTAAGCGGCATTTTTTGGCGAATTACATAAGGTTTACCCTGCGCGAGGTTTTCTTTAATTTCTGCGTCAGATAAATCCCTGCAGCGGCGATTGTAACCGCCAAATTTTTTATCGTCAGAATTTTCTTCTTCGTGATTGACACAAAAACAGCGGTAAGCGTAGCCTTTTTCAACCAATTCTTCAGCGTACTTTTTGTAAATTTCCATTCTTTCACTTTGAACATAAGGACCAAAATTGCCGCCGTTATGTGGACCTTCGTCGGGAATAATTTTAGCCGCCGCCAAAGTTTTTTCAATAAATTCAACTGCGTCTGCAACGTAACGGGCGCGGTCTGTATCTTCAATTCTCAAAATAAAATCGCCGTGTTGAGACTTTGCAAAAAGATAGGCGTATAAAGCCGTGCGCAAATTTCCAATGTGCATATAACCTGTTGGACTCGGTGCAAATCTTGTACGAATTTTTTTCAAATTTTACAACTGCCTTTCTTTATTGATAAAAAAATTTTCTAATCCCTAAAGTATGTTAACAAATGAAAGATTAAAAGGACGCCCGCCGCACTCCGTTTTTGAAAAAAGAAATGCCGACTTGTTAAAAAATAAAAATTTACAAAAAAAAGCCTAATTTTTCAGTGAATCTTTCCAAAAACCGCAAAGGGTACGAAACATAATCAGCGAAGACATTGCGCCGGGGTCTTCAAAGCCAATGCTTTTATCGCCGAAATAACTTGCTCTGCCCTTTCGCGCAGGAATGGTTTTTGTATATTCGACGCCGTCCCGCGCCGCGTCTCGCGCCTCTGTTAAAATTTCTTCAAAAGTTTTGCCTACAATATTTTCAGCCTTGAAAGTATCACGAATTGGAATTAAAACATCAAGCATAGTTTTATCACCCTTGTCGGCTTTACCGCGCCTTTGAATACCTTCAACCAGTGCAGAAAAAACTTTTTCTAAGGTTGCCGCGTCAAGTTTTGAATTTTCGTCAACAACTTTTGCCGCCTCCAAAATTCCCGTGCCGTAAAGTGGACCTGCCGTACCGCCAACATTCATTAAAACCGCGTCGCCTACCGCTTGCAAAACTTCTTGAATATTTGCCGCGTCGTCAAGCTCTTCAATCGCCTCTTCAGCCGCCTTTGCTCCCCGCGCCATATTCAAGCCGTGATCTCCATCGCCTATTTTGGCGTCCAACTGCGATAAATAATCCTTGTCTGACAAAATCGCCTTGATAACCGCGTTTACCGCGTCTTTTATCATTTTCGTCACTTCCTCCAAAATTTTAAAATTATTTGTAATAATAACACATATTTTAAAACTGTGCTATAATAACTTTGAGAAAATTAGTTTGGAGGATTTTTTTCAAATGGGACAAAGTATCGGAATTAAAGACATGAGAGCATTTTTTGCAATAGTCGAAGAAGGAAATATCAGCCACGCGGCGCAGCGTTTGGACGTTGCACAACCCGCACTTAGCAGACAAATGAAACGCCTTGAAGAAAAACTCAATGTTAAACTTTTTGAACGCGGCTCGCGCAGAATTCGTTTAACTGACGCGGGGCGCGTACTTTATGGGCGCGTTGAAAATATTCTCGGTATGGTAGATGGTACCGTTCGTGAAATTACCGAGATTGGCACGGGCGCAAAAGGTTCAATTCGTATCGGCACAATTACAACTTCCGGCGCAATGATTCTGCCGGATTTAATTTCCGAATTTCACAAAATTTACCCGAATATCACTTTTGAAATTTGGGAGGCTGAAGGCGCAAGAATTTTGGAACTTTTGGATAGCCATTTAATCGAAATTGCAATTACGCGCACGCAGGTTGACAATCTTGCTTATGAACTTTTAGTTTTGCCAAATGAGCCGCTGGTTATCGTCATGAATAAAAATAATCCCTGCGGCGAAGATGAACATTTTATTAAGCTTGAGGAATTGAAAAATCAGTCAATAATTATTCCATTGCGCTGGAAGTCGATTTTTGAAACTAATTGCAAAAAAATTGGCTTTGAGCCGGAAATTATTTGCGTTTCTGATAGTGTCGTTCAAGATTTAATGATGGTTAAGAAAAATTTGGGCGTTGCACTAATTCCAATTTCAAGCCGTGAACTTTTGACGGACGGAAATTTGGTTTACAAACAAATTATTGAGCCGGAAATGAAAACTCATACAGTTATTTCGTGGCTGAAAAATCAAACACTTTCAACGGCTTGCACTCATTTTATCGATATGTTCAAAAAAATGTACTTGAAGGATAATTAAAATGAATTTTGAAAATTTAAAAGTCGGTTTAAAAAATTCTGTCGCACAATTTGTAACTGAAAATGATACTGCACTTGCCGTCGGCTCGGGAAGTTTAAAAGTTTTGGCAACGCCGAAATTAATTGCGATAGTTGAAAAGGCGGCGGCTGATTTAATCGAAAAAAATTTATCGCCGGAATTTACTTCAATTTGAATCACTAAAAAAAATGTACTTGAAGGATAATTAAAATGAATTTTGAAAATTTAAAAGTCGGT
>CALGGV010000104.1 GCA_937915725.1 uncultured Selenomonadales bacterium | reverse complement strand
TATTGTTGCCGACAGCCGCCATTGCGTTTTTGCCGACGTATTGCCCCAAAACTGCAACATCAGCCGCGTTTAAAAGTTGTTGCATTACGCCGGTTAAAGCAAGCGGCAGGGCAAATAAAATTATTTTGTCCCACAGCGAGCCGTGCAACATATCTATTTCACGAGTATTTAACATTTTTTTTACTTTTTAGGCAAGAGTTTTTACTACTGCCTACTGCCTACTGCCTTTTGCCTTTTGCCTACTGCCTTAATCATTTAATTTCTAAATCTAAATCGTTGCGAAGTTTAATAGCCTCTGCAATGTGTTTAGCATCAATTTTTTCTGCGCCGCCGTCTAAATCTGCGATTGTGCGTCCAACTTTGATAACTCTGGCGTAAGAACGCGCAGAAAGATTTTTTGCATTATAAACATCTTCCAAAAGTTTTTCAGCCTCCGGCGTCAAAAAACAAAGTTCATTTAACATTGCTTGATTCATTTGGGCGTTGCAGAAAAGATTGTACTTTTTAAAACGTTCAAGTTGAATTGCGCGGGCGGCTGAAACTCTTTCACGAACTTTGGCGGAAGATTCAGCTTTTCTTTTTGAAGTCAATTCATCGTATTTGACGCGCGGTACTCTAATATGAATATCAATCCTATCAAGCAACGGTCCGGAAAGTTTACGCGTGTAGCGTTTAATTTCAAGCGGCGTACATTGGCAGTCGTGATCTTTATCGCCGTACCAGCCGCACGGGCAAGGATTCATAGCACAAATTAAAATCATACTTGAAGGAAAAGTTAAAGTGCCGCCAATTCTGCTAACTGTAATTTGTCTTTCTTCCAGCGGCTCGCGCAGTGCCTCAAGTACATTTTTTTTAAATTCGGGTAATTCGTCCAAAAATAAAACGCCGTGATGAGCAAGCGTAACTTGCCCGGGTTTTGGAATTGTACCGCCGCCGATAATCGCCGCGGTTGAGGCGTCGTGATTGGGATGTTGAAAAGGGCGTTTCGTAATTAAGCCGCTGTTTCTTTTTAATTTTCCTGCAACGCTGTAAATTTTTGTAACTTCCAATGCCTCTTCGTGCGTCAATTCCGGCAAAATCGAACTTACGCGCTTTGCAAGCATAGTTTTTCCACTGCCCGGAACTCCGACCATTAAAACATTGTGCCCGCCCGCCGCCGCAACTTCAAGCGCACGTTTTGCCATAAATTGCCCTTGCACGTCTGAAAAATCGTCAACAATTTCTATAAAATTTTCTGTTTCTTCGACGGGTTGCGGTGTGGCAGGTTTTAATTCAAATTCGCCTTGAAAAAATTCTACAAGTTCAATCAAAGTTTCCGGCGCGTAAACTTCCACGCCGTTCACAAGTAACGCCTCGTTTACATTTTCACGCGCTATTATAATTTTTTTGAAACCTTCATTCCTTGCAGTAACTGTCATTGGCAAAATTCCATCAACCGCGCAAAGTTTACCGTCAAGCGAAAGTTCAGCCATCAAAACAAATTCTTCAATTTTGTCGGGAGGAATTTTTCCCTGCGCCGCCAAAAGTCCAACTGCTATTGGTAAATCTAAGCCGGAACTTTCTTTTTTTATTGCAGCCGGAGCAAGATTGACGGTAATTTTTTCTTGACGAATACGCAAGCCGGAATTTTTTATTGCGGTACGAACGCGCTCCTTTGCCTCACGAACGGCGGCGTTTGCAAGTCCTACAACTTCAAATGCAGGCATACCGTTGGAGCTGTCAACTTCAACTTTAATTATTAAGCCGTCAACGCCCTGTGTGCTTGCCCCAAAAGTTTTGGCGAACAATTTTGTTTCCTCCATTTATTTTAAAAAAATTCTTTTTTTTATTCTTATATTTACTTTTCTTTTTCCAAAGCATGCGCGGCTTGCTTGCAAGGCGTGCTCTTTAGCGAAAAGAAAAGTAACAAAAGAAAAGTGCTTTTTTGCCGCCCGCTCGGTTTTTCACGTTGAGTTTTTCTTGGCTTAAAGTGTACAGCCGCGTTTACCACCTTGAAGAAATTCAAAGGTTGCCGGTAAAAACAAAATCGGGCGGCTAATTTTTTTCAAAAATTTTTTTGCACATCCTGTACGCCAACTTTTTCTATTTTCAAATTTTTTTAATATTCAGAGGCAACTTCAAAGGCATTTTCAATTTGATTAATTTTAAAAAATTTTCCGGCAGAAATAATTTCTATCACGTCAAAACGACAGGCGCACTCACAATAATTTTCATCTTGCAAGAAAACGCTTGCCGCCTCAATAATTTTTTTCTGCTTGCGAAAATTGACAGCCTCCGCCGGTGTACCTTTGCGAATGTTGGAGCGCGTTTTGACTTCGACAAAAATAATTACGCCGTCCTTTTCTGCGATTATGTCAATTTCTGCCGAGCGTATACGATAATTTTTTTCAAGGATTTTGTAGCCGTGATTTTCCAAAAAAATTGCGGCTAAATTTTCGCCCGCGTTACCTAAATTTTTTGTAGTGTTTGACATTTAAATTTCTGATACAGCCTCTGAAATTGCGCGGCGTTCATTGTGGCGCGCGGCGGGCGTTGCGTCTTCAGCCGCGTAACCTACGGGGAAAATTGCAATTAATTCGTAGTCTTGCATTTCCGGAATTAATTCTTTAAGTTTTGGCGCGTCAAACATTCCAACCCACGTTGTATCAAGTCCTTCAGCTTTTACGGCAAGCATTAAATGTGTTGCAACTATTGCGCCGTCAATTTCTGCGTAATTTAAATTATCAAACGGGCGCACAAATGCACCATCTTTTTTTACGCCAACGACAAAAACTAAATTTACAGATTTGACGAACGGGAATTTTGCAACTTGTTCAATTTTTTCTTTTGATTCAGCTGAAGTAACTTTCCAAATTTTGTAAGGCTGAAGATTTTTTGCGGTAGGCGCGGCGATTGTTGCCTGTAAAATCCTTTCGATTTTTTCCGGCTCAATTTCTTTATCTGTCAATTTTCTGCAAGAATATCTTTCTTTTGCCAATGTTAAAAAATCCATTAAATTTACCTCCAAAAATTTTTGTAAAATCTTTTTCAACGCACAAATATTTTTTTCCTGCAAAAAAAATAACCGACGAATAATTTTTCATCGGTTAAAATTTTTATGTATCAAAATAATTTATCAATAGTAATTTACAACATAATTGTAGATACTTCGACTTGCATAACTATCATTACTAACTTTATAGGTATTATTGTCGCCGCTAACTTTGAAACAAGGAGTTCTATTTGACTGGAAAAAATTTAAATAAAATGTAGAATTTCCTCTGCTCATTGTACAAGTAAATGACCAAGGGCTACGGTTTCTTATGCTTATACTGTCTGTATCTAAATAACAATCGACGCCAAAAAAATTACCACCTACATACTGCCAGCGAGCCTCAGCATGATTTTCTGTTAATACGTTTAAGGAAATAGATACAGCAAGCATAATCAACATCATCGAAAAAGCTTTTTTCATTGAAAACCATCTCCTCAAAAAATTTGAGATATTATAAAAAAAAAAAACGTGCTGTCAAGTTTTTTGTAAAAATTTGCAAAAAAAAATCTCCTACAAAATTTTTCTGTAGGAGTAAATTTTTTTAACTTTCACTAATGTAACTTCTATTTGGAATTTTATCCCATTCAATTTGATTGACGGCGATATTATTTTTCAAGCCGTAAGCCGCCGCAATTCCCGCCGCCTCACCAATGCTCATGCAAGTTGCTTGAATTCTCATTGACGCCTGCAAAATAAAGCTTGCACTGATACAACGCCCGGTTACAATCAAATTTGAAATTTTGTCGGTAATTAACGAGCGATAGGGAATTTCATAAAAACCGCCTGCAGGAAGTTTTTCAGAAACTTTTTCGCCGTGCGCGTCGATAAACCACGCTGTACGAGCAACCGCGTCTTTAAAGCGGCTTTGATTGTGGTAGTCATCTTCAACCATATAATATTTGCCGATAATTCGCCACGATTCACGCGCTCCTAACATTACCGCTTCACGGCTGATATACGCCTTTTCAAAGCCCGGCAAGTGATTTATCAAATATTGCGCGGTATTTCTCATCATTTTCCGCCCGTAAGTAACCGCCTTGCTGTATTCTATTGGATCCGTAGATTTAAAAGTTACGGGAATTTCCGGAAAGTTCATTGACATAACGCCATCTTTTCCGATAATCGAATAAGCTTGCATATATTCCGCCTCGGCTTGCGAAATTTCGCCGCTTTCAACCCCACGCGCCATAAATTCTTCAAGTTTGTAGCGTTGTGTTCTGTGCATAGCCTCCGCAATTTCAAAATACGGTGCTAAACTTTTGCACCAATCTTCTTTTAATTCTATTGCAACATATTGATAAAGTCTGTTAATGTCAATTCCGCCCATTTCAAAACGAAAACTTAGCGGTTGATTATTGCCGGTTTTTTCGTAGCCGCGTTCGTGCGGAACGTCAACTGCGCGCGCCAAAAATGCATCACCGGTTGAATCTATAAAATTTTTTGCTTGAATTGCGGCAAGCCCTGCGATTGTTTGTACAATGCAAGTTGTAATTTTATTGCCGCTTTTCAGCGCGTCAACCAAAACTGTATTGTACATAATATTGACGCCACTTTCTTCGCACATTTCGTCATAAATCAACGTCAAAATTTCAGGATTATGCCAAACTTGTTTAGTAACTTTGTCATCGTAGTCAATACCTTTATCAATCAGGCGTTGTTTAACTTCAGCAACATAAGGCGTATCGCTATTTGGCGCGTGCGTGTCCATAAAAGGATAAACACAGCCCAAAGTTGCAAGCCCGCCCAATGCAATACCACGTTCAATCAAAACAACTTTTGCGCCGTTACTTGCCGCGTTAATTGCCGCCGCAGTGCCACTCGGTCCGCCGCCGCAAACGCAAATATCAACATTGTAAAGCACAGGAATATTTTTTCCTGCATATTTAATATTTTTGCCGGAAACTTTTTCAGCCGCCTCAACTTTTGGATTTTTAATGTTGCCGCTAAGCATAACTCCCGCCGTCGTTAAGCCGGCAATTTTAAAAAAATCACGTCTTGAAATTGGAATGTTAATTGAAGTTTTTTCCACTAAAAATTCTCCTTAGTTTTATTCGTTTGCAAAAATTTTTTCAATCTGCAATTTTAGTTCAGGCAATTTGTTTTTTATGGTAATGTAAACATCCCGCATTCTCAAAGTATCGTATTTGTGCGCCGCAATATCCCAGAATCCCGCTATTGCTTTCCATTCAACTTGAGGATTTTTTTCTCGAAATTCCATTGTTAAACTTTTTACCAATTCGCCAATTCTAATTACAGTCATTGTCATTGCAAGTTTCATTTTGTCGTCATTTAAAAATTTTTCCAAAGAAATATCATTAAAAATTTTTAAGCCGACTTCTATAGCGTCAATAATTTTTTCTAAAGTAATTTTGTCTCTATGCTGCATAAAGTTCAATTTCCTTTTCAATTTCAAGAAAATCTTCAGCCTCAAGCGGTCCATGTATAACATCAACTTTTACACCAAACATTTCTTCCAATTTAATCATCAAAGCGGACAATTTAATTAAAGAAACAGCATCCGTTTCAAATTCAACAATTAAATCAACGTCGCTGTTTTCTTTTGCATTGCCGTTAGCTCGCGAGCCAAAAAGCGTAACTTTTTTTAAATTGTATTGTGGCGCAATTTCGGCAACAACTTTTTTAATTTCGTCAATCGTCAGCATTTTATCACTTCACTTATCAAATTCGCCGCGAATATCTTCAACCGGCGGAGCAATGGGATAATTTCCACTGAAACAAGCATCACAAATTGGCAAACCACCTGCCATTTCCTTTAAACATTCAAGCGGCAAATATCCAAGTGAATCTGCGCCAATGACTTTGCAAATTTCCTCAACAGTGCGCCCGCTTGCAATAAGTTGATCTTCACTGGGAATATCAATTCCAAAATAACACGGGTGATAAAAAGGCGGGCTTGAAACGCGCATATGAACTTCAGCCGCGCCCGCGTCGCGCAACATATTTACAATTTGATTGCTTGTTGTACCGCGCACAATAGAATCATCAATCATTACAATTTTTTTACCGGCAACAACTTCGCACAGAACGCTTAATTTGACTTTGACACTTTGTACGCGCGTTGACTGTTTCGGCTTGATAAAAGTTCGCCCGACGTAAGTATTTTTCGTAAAAGCAATACCGTAAGGAATCCCCGATTCCATAGAATAACCGACCGCCGCCATATTTCCGGATTCAGGAACTCCAACAACTAAATCTGCGTCAACAGGATGAGTTTTCGCCAAAAGTCTGCCGGCAATGATTCTGGATTTTGTAACGCTCATACCGTCAAAAGTTGTATCCGGTCTGCAAAAATAAATATATTCAAAAACGCAACGTGCAACTTTATTCTTTTCAATCGCCAATTCCATATTAGATTTAATTTCGCCGTTTGGAAGAATTGTAACGACTTCGCCGGGCAAAACGTCACGAATAAATTTTGCATTGATAGTTTCAAGCGCGCAAGTTTCAGAAGTGATAATGTAGGAATTGTCAATTTTTCCTATAACCAGCGGGCGAAAACCAAAAGGATCCCTTGCGCCAATTAATTTTCTGGGACTGGCGATAACCAAACAATAGGAGCCTTGAACTTTTTTTAAAGCTTTAACGGTTGCCTCTTGAACAGAACGAGAATTAATTCTTTCGCGTGCAATGTGATAGGCGATAGTTTCAGTGTCGGTGGTAGTTTGAAAAATTGCGCCGTTCATAGCCAATTCGCGCCGAAGTTGCGGCGTGTTTACCAAATTTCCATTGTGCGCAAGCATCAGCGTACCTTTTAAATAAGCCAAAACGAGCGGCTGTGCATTTTCACGGGTTGACGCGCCGGCGGTTGAATAGCGCACGTGTCCTACGCCCAAATTTCCTTTCAAATTCATTAAATTACTTTCTTTAAAAACTTGATTGACGCGCCCTAAGTCTTTTTGACAAAGAACTTTATCTTTGCCGTCAAAAGTATCTGTTACGGCAATTCCCGCGCTTTCTTGCCCGCGGTGTTGCAAGGCGTAAAGCCCGTAATAAATCGTTGGGGCAACGTCGCCGCCTTTTATATCGTACATTCCAAAAACGCCGCAAGCCTCGCCTACTGAAATTTCCATATCGCCAAAATCCATTAAAAAATCTCCCTTCGGTCGCTTTTTAAGGGCTAAGGACTAAAGACTAAGGGCTGGGGGATTTTTCCTTATCCCTATTTTTTTATTATAAAGATTTATTACAAAGTTTCAAGCAATTTTTATAGTAAAAAAATAATGCACAAAATATTTCGCCTTAATCCCTAGCCCTTAGTCCTTATTTAAAAGTTTCAAGCCAAACAATTAAAACCGAAATATCGGCGGGCGAAACGCCGGAAATTCTGCTAGCCTGCCCAATCGAACGCGGGCGAATTTCTGAAAGTTTTTCCCGCGCCTCAACGCGCAAATTTTGCATTGCGTGATAGTCGATATTTTCAGGGATAATTTTATTTTCCAGCCTGTCCATTTTTTCGGCAAGTTCACTTTGCTTTTTAATGTAGCCTTCGTAAAACAAAGAAATTTCAACCTGCGACGCGGCAAAGCTTGAAATTTTGGGCAAGTCAAAAATTGTTGAAAGTTTTTCATAGGTAACATTTGGGCGGCGCATTAATTCTGCAAGTTGCATTGACGTTTTAATTTCGCCAATTTCGGCGGCTGAAAGTTTCTGATTTATTTCTGCGCTTGGAGTAATTTTTGTTTCAGTCAAAAATTTTTTTGCAGAATTTATTTCGGCAAGTTTAGTTTCAAATTTTTTGATACGTTCAGGCGACGCTAAGCCGATTTTTATAGCGTAGGGCGTCAATCTTAAATCTGCGTTATCTTGTCGAAGTAACAGGCGGTATTCTGCGCGAGAAGTCATCATTCTGTAAGGCTCGGCAGTTCCTTTTGTAACTAAATCATCAATCAAAACTCCAATATAACTTTCAGAGCGTTTCAAAATCAGCGGCTCAAAATTTTTCACAAGCGCCGCCGCGTTAATCCCCGCCATAATTCCTTGCGCCGCCGCCTCTTCGTAGCCGCTGCTGCCGTTAGATTGACCCGCCGAAAAAAATCCTGCGATAGTTTTAAATTCCAAAGTCGGCTTAAGTTGCAACGGGTCGATACAGTCATATTCAATAGCGTAGCCGTGCCGCATTATCTTAGCATTTTCTAAGCCGGGAATTGTATGCAAAAATTCAATCTGAACATCTGCCGGCATTGAAGTTGACATTCCCTGCACGTAATATTCATTTGTGTTTAAACCTTCCGGCTCCAAAAAAAGTTGGTGGCGTTCCTTGTCTGGAAAACGAATAATTTTTGACTCAATCGACGGGCAATAGCGCGGACCAATTCCTTCAATAATTCCATTAGCCATTGGGGCGCGGTGTAAATTTTTTCTCAAAATTTCGTGCGTGCGTTCGTTTGTGTACGTCAAGTAGCAACAAATTTGATTATTGGCGGGCGCGTCTGTCATAAAAGAAAAATTTTGCATACCTTCATCGCCGCGTTGAATTTCCATTTTTGAAAAATCTAAAGTGCGTGCGTCAACTCGCGCAGGAGTACCCGTTTTAAATCGCATAAGTTTAACGCCCAAATTTTTCAGCGCGGTTGAAAGTTTAGTGGCGGCGCGTTGCCCGTTTGGTCCGCCGTCAAAAATACTTTCGCCAATAATAATCCTGCCGCTTAAATAAGTTCCGCTTGCCAAAATTACAGTTTCGCTTAAAAAAGTTTCGCCCGTTTCACAAGTTACGCCGACTATTTTATTTTTTTCAACCAAAATATTTTCAATCAACAGTTGTTTTAAATCTAAATTCGGAGTATTTTCACAAACTTTTTTCATTGCGGCTTGATAAATTTTTTTGTCGGCTTGGGCGCGCAGGGCTTGAACCGCAAAACCTTTACCTGTATTCAACGTGCGAAATTGTATACAAGTTTCATCTGCGATAATTCCCATTTCGCCGCCGAGTGCGTCAACTTCCCGCACTAAGTGTCCTTTCGCACTGCCGCCGATTGACGGGTTACAGGGCATCATTGCCAAATTTTCCAGTGATAAAGTTGTAAGCAAAGTTTTACAACCGAGCCGCGCCGCCGCCAACGCCGCCTCTATTCCGGCGTGCCCCGCGCCAATTACTATTACTTCATATTTATCTGCAGTAAACATTTATTCTACCTTATTTCTATATTTTTTAGTTCAAAAATTATAAAATACTTTTCATAAATTGTACAGAAATTTTGACAATACCAAAATTTAATTTAATTCACGCAGTTTTTTTATTTAAAATATTTTGCAGGGAAAAAATTTTAAGTGTCGAAAGTTTTAAATCGTTATGAAACAGGTAATTTTAACATTCAAGCGAGGATACAAGATTTTCCTTGCAGTAGCCGCAATGATGGTGATACAATTAGTTTCGGTTGGGAAAATTTTTTTGTGCGGTTCAGTTTTTGTAGGCGCGCTGTTATCTTTTTTTTATTTTTTATCGCAAGCGGCGCGGCTTGAAACTGCAGCAAAAATGAATGTTGCTCAAGCGAAAAGGACAATGCTGGTTGGTCTTTTATTGCGCCTGCTGATGATTTCAGTTGTTTTGGCGGTTGCCGCGCGCATATCGACGGAGTTATTTTTATCTTCGTCGGTGTGTTTTATTGTTTTTTATTTAACTTCGCTTGGTGTTTTGGTGTACTTTGGAAGGAGGTGAATTTTATGGAGCATATTGGCGTTCGTGAGACTGTTCAATTTATGGGTTTAACTTTCAACATAGAAACTTTAGAAATGACGTGGCTTGCAATGGCGATTGTTATTGTTATCTCTTGCCTTGCCGTTAAAAGTTTGAAAGTTATTCCCAGTGGCTGGCAAAACTTTATAGAAATAGTTGTAGTTTGGTTGCACGGGCAAATGGAAGGTATGATGGGCAAGCGCGGCTTGTTTCTTGCGCCGTTTATCGTGTCGCTTTTTTTATTTTTGTTGACGAGTAACCTTTTGGGTTTGATACCGTTTTTAGAATCGCCGACAAACGATTTAAATACAACTTTAGGGCTTGCACTTTTGGTAGTCTTTTTAGTTCATTTCTTCGGCTTATACTTCAAAGGCGGGCATTACATCGCGCACTTTTTCCAACCGTTCGCCCCTTTTGTTGTCATTAATATGATTGAAGAAATTGCAAAACCTATCACGTTGGCTTTTCGTCTATTTGGTAACATTCTCGCGGGCGAAATTCTGATTATCGTTTTACTTCACTTAATCCCAATTTGGATGCCGATACCGAGTGTTGTTTGGCTGGCGTTCAGTATTTTTATCAGCTGTGTACACGCGGTTATTTTTACTATGCTTAGTATGGCTTATTTAGGAAATGCAATTAAAGAAAATCACTAATCGCCAAAAAATTTTTCGCTTAGTAATTTCTTTTAGTGTAACAATTTTGACTGCTGCAAATGTTAGCGCGTGATTTTCATTTGGACAAAAATTTTGTATCTTTTTACCAACATAATTTAAAACCTGAAAAACTAATTGAAACAAAAGGAAATGTCAAATGCAATTAAAGAAAATCACTAATCGCCAAAAAATTTTTCTCTTAGTAATTTCTTTTAGTGTAACAATTTTGACTGTTGCAAATGTTAGCGCGTGATTTTCATTTGGACAAAAATTTTGTATCTTTTTACCA
>CALGGV010000103.1 GCA_937915725.1 uncultured Selenomonadales bacterium | reverse complement strand
GCGACGCAGAAAAGCGTTTGCCCGGCAATGTGAATTTTTGTTTTGAAGGAATTGAGGGCGAAAGTTTGTTGTTGCATTTGGACGACAGGGGAATTTGCGCCTCAAGCGGCTCGGCTTGTACTTCAGGTTCACTTGACCCTAGCCACGTTTTGTTGGCTATTGGAAGACCGCACGAAATTGCGCACGGCTCGCTAAGACTTTCTTTCAGTGAATACAATTCTGAATCTGAAGTTGAAAAAATTGTGGCGGCAGTTTCTGAAGTTGTGGAATATCTGCGCAATATGTCTCCACTCTGGAAAGATAAAATCAGCGGCAAAAAAAGTTTCGTTTTGGAAAAATAGCCAAAATCAGCCCCTTTAAAAAGTTTTTTGATATAAAAGTACCTTCAATTAAAAATCGACGCGCTACGTTGATATTTTCCGCCAAAAAATCGATATTTTTATTACTGCAGAAAAATTTTATAAAAAATCAGAAGTCATGCAGAATGTGCTGAAATTTTTTGAAAAAAATTAACTGCCGCGCACCGCACTTCGTTTTGGCTTGTGATTATTTCAAAGAAAGAAATGCCGACTTGTAAATAAAAAATGAAAGGAAGAAAATTAATGGCTTTATATAGTGAAAAAGTAATGGATCATTTCCGCCACCCGCGCAACGTTGGAAGTATAGAAAATGCTGACGGCGTAGGCGAAGTAGGAAACGCCAAATGCGGCGATATTATGAAAATGTATCTGAAAATTGATGATGATATTGTTACTGATGTAAAGTTTGAAACTTTTGGCTGCGGCTCGGCTATTGCGTCAAGTTCAATGGCAACTGAAATGATTAAGGGCAAACCGCTAAATGAAGTCCTTCAGCTGACAAATAAAGCCGTTGCTGAGGCGTTAGACGGTCTGCCCGTTCATAAATTGCATTGTTCAGTTTTGGCAGAAGAGGCGATTAAAGCCGCCGTTCAAAATTATTATGAAAATAGGAAATAGGCAGTAGGCAAAAGGCAGTAGGCAAAAGGCAGTAGGCAGTAGGCAAAAGGCAGTAGGCAAAAGGCAGTAGGCAAAAGGCAGTAGGCAGTAGTTTTTCCCTCTTGCCTAAATAATCCCCTTGCGCTTAATTTCTTTCAGCCAAATTGGAAATTCATTCAGCAGGCGTGAATACAATTCTGAATTTGGAACGGTTTTAAAATCGTCAAGTGCAAAAAAATTAGCATTATCGACATATCGCCCTTCTAAATTATCCAATTTCTCAAGCACGCCGTAGCCACTGCCGCGCACCCCTACAAATTGCCAAAAAATCGGCAACCTTGACGCGCTGATTAACAAATTTTTTATTTCGTTCGTACGTGAAACCCCGCCATCAGTAATGAAAGTTACGTAGGCGGGAATTTTTATTTTTGCGTACTCTTCAATAACTTCCTTGATAACTGCCGGTTCATTGTTTACGCCGCCTAAATCAGTCCTAAGATTTTTCCAATCAGCGGGGACAGCACGTTCATAATTTCTCAGATTAACTGAAGGCATCCGCCGACAAGTGGAGCCGTAATACCAAAAATCTAATTCGCCGTCGTCGTCAAATTGCACGGCAAGCGGTACAATTTTATTTACAATTTCTTGAACTGTACCATCTTTATAACTCATATGCATGGAGCCGGAAATATCCATTACCAGTGCGACTTTCGCCTCAACTTCCTGCAAATTTCTTTTTTCAAGTTCAACTTTCAAAGGTTTAACCAGTGAAATTAATTTGGGCGCACCTTCAGAAATTTTCTTTTCCAGTGAAATTTTTTTAGGCGCGGGCGCAGGTTGAGAATTTTCTACTTGTTCACCGCCGTAAAATTTTAAAAGCGCGTCCAAGCCGCCGTCAAAGCCGCGTGCAATTATATTAAACCGCCAGCCGTTTTTGCGATAAATTTCAAGCGCAGTAACGGCTTTTTCATTTTCAAAATCTGCGCCGGTAAATGATACAAAAATACTTTCTCTATCTTTTTGCTCAATAAAAATTTTACACGCGGAAATTTCGCCCATTTTGCCCACGCCGTCGATACTGCCGGTAAAAACTAATTTTTGAATCGTATCCGGAATTTTTTCAAGTTTAATTTTAAATTCTGCGCCGCCGCCAATTTCTGAATAGCTAATTTCGTTTTGCGGCGAAGATTTTTGATTGTAAAAAATCATATATCTGTCATCAGAAAGTTTTTCATTTGAATCTATTCCAAAACAAGTAAAATCGTAAACTTCCTCGCCGTTAATCTGCAATTTAATTTTCAGCGGTTTACTTAAATCAAAATATTTTTCTAAATTGTCTCTGGTGCCTCTTTGTGCTTTCAAATTTATCGCCTCCTCGATTTTCTGTTATTATACTATACAAAAAAAATTTTCCAAAATCTACCATATTGAGAATTTTTACAGCTGTGTTAAAATCTTTCGGTAAAAAATTTGGGAGGTATTTTTATGAATCAAAAAACTTTGTATGACTGCCGCTCGTTGGAAGAATTGAAAGAAACTTTTTCTTTGACAGAAATTGCGAAATTTGCTAGGGAAAAAGATTTACTTGAATGGCTTGACGAAAATTTTTATCACGACGAAATTAAAAAAATTTCCGGCGCGCTTGATGATGAAGTTACTGACGCCGAATTGAAACTTTTAATTTGCAAAATTTTTAATTTGGAATTGTCAAAATTAAATACCGCCGAACTCGACGAAATTTCAGCATTTGTCAGCAAAAATCAGCGCAAAGAATTATTCGCCAAATATGCTGACAGCGGCTCAAATGTTGCTTACGTTGAAAATCAAAATGAACTTGTACAGGCGTTGAAAAGCGGCGCGGAAATTCTTTATCTTTATGGCGCAGAATTTAAAATTTCAATCGAAATTAAAAATAAAACTTACATTGGCTGCAACAACGCAATTATCGATTTTACCTGCGATAATGACGTTGACCTTGACGAACGCAATATTATTCTTGAGGATTTACAAATTTACATTCATTACCCAATAACTTTGAAAATGGACAATTCCAAAAATATTAAAATTCTCAACGGCACTAAAAAAACTCTCGGCGTTCGTCCTACGCTCCAAGAAATTTTTGAAATTATGCGCGGGCGTTATCCTTTTGAATCCGCCCAAAATTTCACGAGGCGCGCTGAAGATATTAGAGGCGCGGCAGTTGGCGCAGTTTTGCTTGTCGATACAAATTACAATTACGAAGAAGGCAGATTTTTACTTCAGCCGCAATGGAATTTTGAATACATTTCCATTTTTAAGGACTTCGCGCAGGACAGAAATTTTTATTTAAATCTTGCGCCAAAATTTGCTGAACAACTTTACAACAATGAACGCAAACTTCAAATTTTCGCAGATTTTACCTACTGCGACGGCAAATTGACAATTTTAAATTTGTATTTTGAAACAAACACGCTCGGCAGAATCGCCATTGAAAGTATTTTGCGCGCACTGAAAAAGAAAATTTCAGCCGCCGCCACTTCAAATTTTTTTGGTGTAGGTTACGGCTTAGATATTATCACGGCTTACAAAGATTGAGAGGTTGTAATGAGAGCTTTTCAAACTTTACGCACAAGAAATAATCCGGATTTTCAACTTGCAGATTTTGAAATTTGTACAATGATTTTATCTGCGCTGGAATGGAAAAAATATAACGGCGAAATTTTTTTGTACACTGATTCAACCGGCAAAAAAATTTTGGAAGACGCGGGGATTTTGGAAATTTGGGACGGCGTCTACACTTCCTTAAACGTAATGGATAATTTGGGTATTGACGAAAATATTTTTTGGGCAGGGGCTAAAATTTTTGCGCTGGCTTACAATCCCGCGCCCTGCGTCAGCATTGACTTAGATTTTATTTTGTGGCAACCGCTAAATTTCGACAGGTTTAAAAATGAACTTGCCGTGATTCATCGTGAAAGTAAAGATTTACCTTGCTACCCTCGCGCAGATTTTTTCCATTTCGACAACGATTTTACTTTTCCTGAAAATTTGAATTGGAATTTGGAGCCGTGCAACGCGGCATTTGTATATTTCGGCAACGAAAATTTTATTACAAAGTACAGGGCGTTTGCATTTGAATTCATGAACGCCGCCGCGCCCTATGAAAATCAAAACGGCTGGGATTTATTGCCGTATATGGTTTTTGTGGAGCAACGCTGGTTTTCAATGTGCGCCGAAATTTGCGGCGTCAAAATTCACAACTTGTCAACCTTGCCTGAACTTTTTAGCGGCGAACAAAATTTTTATACGCATATCTGGGGCTACAAACAATTTCTGCGCGAAAATCCGCTTGAGGCTGAAAAATTTTGCAGAGACTGCGCGGGCAGAATCGCCTATGACTTCCCAAATTTCGCAGAAAATTTTTCAAAGATTGAACGCTTTAAAAATTTCTTTGAAAAATAGACTTTAAACTCAAAAAAATTTTAAAAATTGTTCCAATGGGACAACAAATTTTTTTTCATTGGTGTAGAATATTAACAAGAATTTTGGAGGGGAAATTTTTGGATAACGATAAAGATTTTGCGGTAAAAGTTTTAGCCGTCATAAAAAATAACCTTTTTGAAATTAGAAAATCGCTTTTCAATCTTGATGATTACGTTGCAAAAAAAGATTTTGACAAATTGCAACAGGATTATGACGCGGCGCAAATTTCGCTTGAGGATTTTAAGAAAGAAAATTCCCGCCTTGAATCTGAACTTGCCGATAAATCCGCAAAAGTTAAAAATCTTTCTCAAAATATTTCCAGTCTCTATGAAAGATTAGAGGATATTGGAAAGGAATTGCGGCAAGTCGATAAACAAAATTTGGCGTTGGAAAGTTCACTTGAAGAAATTTTGCCGCTGTTTTACAAGCAAAATGAAATTCTTCAAAATTACGTAGAAAATTATTCTGAACTTGAAAAAGTCTACAATTCCTACAAAAAACTTTCCGGCAATACCAAATTTGGACTCGAAGGAATTTTTGGCGCGGAAAATTCGCCTACAAGTTTTTTGGCGGGTGTTTTGCAAGAAGGGCATCTTGAATCGCTTTTTGATTATGTTGCTACGGCGATTAATAACGGCGCGGACGCCGCCGAAATTGAAATTCTGCGCGAATTGTTTGAATTTGCATTTGACGCCACAAACAGCGGGCGACGTGAAAAAATTTATTCAAGATTGAACACTCAAGCAGGAAATAGCTTTGATTCTGACGAAATGAGAAAGACTTCAAACAGCGCACAATCCGGCGCAGTTAAAAATGTTTTGCTTGTCGGCTACAAATTTTCCAGAACAGGTAAAATTGTCAGACCGAGTTTGGTTTTCATTGGCTAGGAGAAATTTATGACTAAAATTATTACAAAGTTGCCGGTATCTGCAGAAAATCTTCAAATTTTTAAACATACAGAATTGAAAAGATTACTTGCCCAATTTGCCGCCGGTATTGAAGATAAATTTTCTGTGTTGTGTATTGAATTTACTAATCGCTTTAATGCTGATGAATGGATTTATATGGGAAACAAAGACGTTTACTACAATAACGACGTTTTCGGATTGTTCCCAAATTTAGAAAAAAGAAATTGTGATTATCAATATGGTAATTATACTTACAATACAAATTTATTAAATAACCTTGAATTTTCAGGATTTAAAGGTGAATTACCTACTTTGGATGAAACTATTATATCATTTGTGAAAAAAACCAGATATTTTAATGACGGCAATTTTATTCGAGTTTGCGGTACCAACTGGTACGGATTAACTGTAATAAAAGATACAAGGTACGCTTATTACAATACATATCGTGGTGACTGGAAATATCACGGTGACGGTTGGAGCGACAGTGTTTGGTCAATTCCTATTTATCGTTTTGGCGCAGAAGATACTACAGGCAACGCTCCCCGTGCAATTTTGAAATGGATTGAATATGATTTAACGCCCAGTACTTTTCAATCTGAACAAACTAAAAAACTTTTTGGCGAATTAAAAACTTTTTATTCAAAATACAAAGATTATCTGACAGCTAATGCAGATAAAATTTCTCTCAATCAAGATAAAATTTTTGATGAAGTTTTAACGGGAAAAGAATTTGATTTTCTGCCGGACGCAAAAAAAATTCTTGCCGCAAATACAGTTTCAGCAAGCAACGAATTTTTAAATGAACTGCGCGACGAACTTTTAAACGGGGATTATATTCGCGCAGAACTCGACCCCTACGACGCAAATATTTTAATCGACCCTAATCGCGGGCATTGGGATTTATGGGACTACGGCGCGGGCGAAGAAAAAGCCGGCGAAATTACCCTTGCCGAAGGAATGACGGCGCGAGACCCCGTTGACGATATTAATCATGGAATTGTTGCAATAGATTTCGGCACAAAGTCAACCGTTGTTGTATACGAAAATGATCAGTTGCAAATTATCCCGTTGCAAGTTGGCAGCGGCAATTACAGCAAGGGCGTTAAAGCCAAAAATTATGAAAATCCTACAGTAATTCAATTTATAAATCTGAAAAATTTTATTGACGCTTACAAGGCGCGGGCAGGGCGTCCAAAAACTAAATGGAATGATGTTACAGTTTCACATACCGCCTTTGAAAATCTCGGCGGCAGTAACAGCGAATTTTATTATTCGTTCCTTACCGGGTTAAAGCATTGGTGCGGCTCCAAAGACCGCGTAAAAATTAAAGACAGTAACGGCGTTGTTGCAGAATTGCCGCCTTTTATGGAACTGCGCGACGAAATTAATCCGCTGGAATATTACGCCTATTATCTCGGCTTGTATATCAACAATATGCTACAGGAAAAAAGAATTTTTCTAAATTATATAATGTCATTTCCCGTAACCTACGATAACGACGTACGCCTTAGAATGCGGCAAGCTTTTAGGCGCGGCTTGAAAAAATCTTTGCCGACGGCTCTTTTGTCGAATGAAACTGCAATGAAAAGTTTCAATGTGCAAGATGGCGCAAGTGAACCAGCCGCTTATGCAATAACCGCCTTGCAAGAATATAATTTTGATCCTGAAGACGATGAAGAATTTTATTATGCAGTCTTTGATTTTGGCGGCGGTACTACTGATTTTGATTTTGGAGTTTTTAGATAATCCGAACTTGACAGGTACGATTATTCATTGGTACACTTCGGCGAAAATGGCGATAAAACTTTAGGCGGCGAAAATCTTTTACAACTTTTGGCGTTTGAAGTTTTCAAGGCTAATCAAGAAACTTTGTTAAATCCCAAAAAAGATGATAATACAGGAGTTGGAAAAATTCCCTTCACATTTGCCGCCGATAAAAAAGATTTTGTTGGAAGTGCAATGCTGATTAAAGATTCTCAAGAGGCACATTTGAATATGCACAACCTAGCCGAAAAATTGCGCCCCGTTTGGGAAGACCCCGACAGCAAAGAGGCTAAAGATATTCTTGACGGCGATAAGGGAATTGAAATTTCACTTTGCACTGATAAAAAAGACGAAAAACCATTAACCGGTATTGTTTTGCATACGGCGTTTGAAAATGGAGTTAAACTTGACTTGAAAAAAATCCTGCGCGACAGAATCGAACAGGGAATTGAAAATTTCTTCGTGGCAATGAGAGAGGCTTTTTTTGCCGGTACAGCCGATGAAGAATCCGGAATTTTGCCGCTTGAAGATATTGATGAAATTTCAATTTTCCTTGCAGGTAATTCTTCAAAATCTAAACTCGTTACAGAAATTTTCGCCGAATATTTGGGACAAGAAAAAATTTCTGAAGAAAATCCTGCTGAAGAAAATATTTCAGCTGAAGAATCCGCTATAAAAAATGTACCTGAAGGAAATATTTCCTTTGAAAGTAAAGCCGCAAAAATTCTCGGTGTTTCACAAGACGAAATGCCGCAATTTAAAATTTATCCTGCGTTGGGAACTGACGCGGCGCGGGAAATTCAAAAACAACGCGGTTTTGAAGTCAACCCAAATGATATTGCCGCGCCTACCGGAAAAACCGGCGTTGCATTCGGTCTTTTGAAGTGCAGAGACAGCGGCAACATTAAAATTACGCACATTACGCCAAATGCTGAAGAAACTTCATTTCAATTTTACATTGGCAGAAACAAAAAGCGTAAATTTAAAACTATCATTAACAAAAATACAAAATTTGGCGTGTGGTACGAATTTATCGACGCGGGAAATAATTTTGAAATTCTGTATAGCGATTTACCGGAGGCAGTTTCTGACAAAATGGACGTTCAAAAGGCAAAACGAATTATTGTAACGCTTGACGAACATAACGCCGATTTGAAAGTTTTTCTGCGCGCCGTAAAATCCAACGTGATTGAATACGTCATTGCAAAAAATTTAGATGAAATTTCTGAAACGCAAAAAGGCTCTGAACCTTTTCGCCTTGAATTGAAATAGGGAATTTTTATGGCAGATTTTTTAAGCGAAAAAGCAACTTTTATTTGTGATAAGGGCGGCTTTATAACTTGCAAAGACAGTGGCAATAGTTCGGTAAAATACAACGGCGCAACTTTGCTGACAACCGGCGCAACCCTTGAAAATAAGGCGGGGGCTTGTGTAAATTTGCAAAGTTCTTGTAACTGTAAATTAACGGTGTGGAGTTCCGGTTTTTCGCCAATGAAAACTTCAAACGGTAAACCTTTGCTGACGGATTCTGCAAAAAATAAATGCGTTTTTGGCGGTAATATTTCTGTGGTAACTTCCGGCGTTTCCGGAAAAGTTACAACAGGTACTGCGCCCGTTGCAATGTCAATCGCCGCTGCCGCGCTCCTTAAAACTGAAAAAGCCTTTGATAAAAATTCTGCCGAAAATAAAAATTCTTCCAATAAAAATATTTCCCCAAAAATTGAAAATCCTAACGGCGGGCAAACTGAAAATCTTTCTTCAAATGATAAAATAGAAAATCCTAAAAAAACTCAAAAACTTTTGGATAAACCTTCAAAAAATTTGTTTTGCCCCTACAACGAAAATGACGCGGCGTGCAAAAATTGTACATACCCGCGCACTCCAACTACCATTGATAACAATTCTGCAATTTTGCGGGAAAATTACCTTGCACATATAGCCGAAGAAAATAACTGCGATGAAGTCGATAAACATTTTCTGAAAGTTCAAGACAAATTCAAATTTCAAGCGCACCATTTAATCAGCGGCAACCAAATTTTTGCTCCAATGGAAACGAAAAGCAACGGTGTAAAATTTAATCGCCGCGCTAAACTTGTACGGCTTGCGAATTTTTGCGGCTACGATATTAACAACGCGCTAAATTGTGTAATGCTTGTAATGTATGACGAAAATTACGGCAAGCAAGCCGGCGGTAAACCTGCAAGCGCGTATGATATAATGAGTCTTTCAAAAATTCAATGGCACGTCGGCGGACACAGTTACACTTTTTCTGCTGAAGAAACTCAACGCCTTAAAAAGCAAATTAGATTTTACAGAAAAACAAATTCTGACGCGCCGCTTTTAAATTACGTTCAACTTGTTTCAGCTGAACTTGATAAAATTGAAAATTCTTTGACAAATTCGATTGTTTGTCGCAATTCGCCGGAGCAAAAAAATTCTGTTATTGAAAGACTTAATCAACTTTCAGCCAAAATAAAAAAACATTTGGGCGCGTTCGCTGAAAAACCTCAAAAAAGTTTTCCCTACTACGTTTCAAGGGAGGCTTATCTTTTTGCCTTTGATTTGCCGCGCACTGCAAAAATTATTTTAGTCCGTCGCGCAGGCGAAAATTTTTTATTTGAAAAATTCCGCGCCGAAAGATTCAGTGAAGTTTTAAATTCAAACGACGGCAAAACTTTAATTTTCAAAAAAACCGGCTCTAAAAATTTTAAATTCGACACGCGGGAAAATATTCTTGACTGCATAATTTTTTGTGATAATGTGGAATTTTTTATTTTGGCGGACGGCGTAGATTTTATGGATATTTTTTTCTTGCCGAATAACGGAAATTTTGTAAAAAATATCGGCGGCAAAGTTGACAGCGGCGAAAAATTTCTTGAACAACACGCCACAGAAATTTTAGTTTGGCTACGCGATATGCAGGGCGAATATCAATACACCGCCATTAAACAGAAAATTGACGAAAGAATTTTTTTGTTAGATAAAGAAACTGGGGAGACGGAATTTTGAAATTTTTTGTAATGTATGCTGAAAGTTGCATTGAAGAATACGCCGTGCCCGGCGCAGATATTTTTGAATTGGAGCGCGGCTGTTTAAATTCAGAGTTCCAATTTCTTGACCATTTGCCGCTTAGTGTTGAAATTTCTGACGAAGGCGGCATTTATTTTCCGGATTTTATTTTGAAAGGTACAATCCCGCTAATTTCAACCGCAATGAAACGCACGCTTGATAAATTCGGCGTCGATTATCTTTTCTACAAACCAATTCAACTTACATATTCTGCACTTGGACGCGCCGAAAATTATTTTCTTGCACTGCCGCCGCGCATTAATTGTATCGACACTTCAAAAAGTATTATCGAAGTTGAAAAAAATGATTTTATCCTGCCGACTGAATTAATTAGAGAAGTTAAAAAAATTTGTATCGCCGAAAATCAAATTGGGCGGTACGATATTTTTAAATTGGCGGGCGTTGTCAATCAAGAAATTATCATTACCGAAAAATTAAAAACTGCGCTTGCCGAAGGAAATTTTGAAAATGTATTTTTTTATGAATTGGAGGGATAATTTTGGCTGATTTAGTGCAAACTCACAGGACGATTATTTTTGAAGAATTTGACAGTAAAAATTCAAATAATTTGCATACGCTCCTTAACAGCAACCCGTCCGGAAAAGAACTTACAATAGGGCTTGCAAAATTAACCGTTAAAAGTTTTAAGCAATTTATGGAAAATTTTGCACCTAAGGTTTATGAAGTTTACGGCAAAAATTCAAGCGGCAAAATAGAATTTTTTTATACTACAGACCCGCAAAAATATCCGGAATTTTTAAGTAAGCCTTTAGATATTATCGACCACATTTATTATCAAATGTTGGCGCGTTTGTATTCTTCAAAGGGCACCAGCGGCAATTCAAATTTAGAATTTAAAGATGAAGAAATTCTTGAAATGTTGACGCCCAAAAAGGAACTTGATGAAGTCAATGATCTTAGACAATCGATAGACTACAATTTGAAATGTTATCAAGAGGCAGAGGCACGCGGCGATAAAAGCGCGATGAGAAGTTACGGCGAAAGAAATTTTGAGTACAGAGAAAAAATCGCCGAATATGCAACTTCTTCATTGACTAGACTTTTGCCAATTTTGATTGAAGATGTAAACAAAAAATTAGAATTGCTTGAAAGTAATTTAGAAAATGACGACGAAGACACTAAGGCTTTATCTGCGCCAACTTTGGGCGTGCTTTATCTTAACGCAGACGGCAAATTAGATATTGACGAAAATTGGAAGGAAAAAAGATTAGCCGCAATAGCCGCGCCAAAAGATTCAAAGGGCGGCGAACTCGTTACAATAAAAAATAATCTTCCCGCTGAAGTTAAAACTATTTCGCCACAAGTCGCAGAAATTCCGGATCCAAAAGTTGAAACTCAAAAACTTAGAAATGAATTTGCCGCCACAATAGAAAGTGATTATGATGAACTTGCCGAAAATCCAAGCGAAATTATAAAATCTTTGATTGTATCGACTTTTATGCCGCTTGCTGATACGCAGGATTCAGAAAAACCAACAGATTCTCTCGACAAAGAAAAACTTTTGCAACTGCGCGAAATGTACGAAAGTGTTTACACAAACGCCAGAAAATCTTTTATAAATGAAATGTCAAAAATCGTTGAAAGTTTAATCGGCGTAAAAACTTTTTTTGATCATGCAACTGTTGAAAGTGGCGATGAGGCAGAAATTCCCGGCGGCGTAATTATCGCAAATTGTAAAGCGTCAAAGTTGATAAAAATTAAAGACAAATTTTTAAAATTTATGAAACAACTCGGCAAAGATCAAACTGAACATAGAATTTGGTTTGCCGTTTTGCCAAATGTGCGTGAAGAACCGCCGAAAAAGCCCTCTACAGGCAACGATAAAAATATTAGCGGTATGGGCGGCAGTTTGAAAAATAGAAAAAAGCAAGCCGAAAAAGACGACGCAGAATACGTCAGCATTAATACCTTGAAAGAATTTTTGCCGGAAATGGAAAAGGCAAATATCGTTACAGTTTTTAGTATTCATCCTGATAAAGGTAATACTTTTTCAGAGCTTTCACCGGCTGAAGTTGAAAGTAAAATGAAATTGTTCAATGACAGCAGTTACGGGCGGCACGCGGTTTACGCTTATCCAAATTTTACTTTGATTGGCGAAAGATTTTTTTTACCGTTCAAAAATCGTACAGATGAAGATTTCAAAATTTCTTTACCGGCGATTGTAATAGATGCGGCGTATCCTGCGGCAGGGTTGCTTGTTGCAAGTCAACAACATAAAATTTTAGAAAATCGCAAATTGCAAATAGATAAGCAAACTGTTTGTGTAGGCGTTGACTTTGAAAATTTGACGGTAAAAAAAGCCTTCCAAACTAAATTTAATCGTGAAGAAGTTTTGCGCCGCAGTGAAGATTTAATCAAAGTTATTAATCAAAGTATGTTCGGATTTTCATTCAGCGGCGATGATGTCAAAGATAAAGACGGGCAATGGAAAAATTCTTATATTCATTGCGCCCGCACGCTTGCCAAAAATGATAAAACTAATCTTTATAAACCAATTTATCAAACGCTGATTGAAGATTTTGTTGCACTCGAATTAAAATCCCTTCCTTCAATGAGTCCTGCTGCAGTTCAACAAAAAATTGACGAAATTAATCAAGAATGGGCGGACAAAAATAAAATCAATAAATTTAAAGGTTGCGTGAATTTTCTTTTGCGCGGCGGCGAATACATAGGAATGAGAAAAGAAAACGGTACTTTCAAAGTTTATATTAATTTTGTAGGCGGCGAAGGTTATGTTGACATTGAATTTGAAAATGCACCTGCAGAGGAGGAAAATAAATGATTTTTGAAATTACAATTACTTCTGAAGATGGCGAAGTTATCGAAATTGGCAAAGATGAAAAAGAGCAAAATTTTATTACGGATGTTGTTATACATATGGACACGGTAAATAATGACGTTCGCAATAAAGCTCCGGCGATGCTTGCTAAAATTGAAATTCACGGCGCAATTAACAGCGAAGTTGGCGATAGAGTTCTCAAGCTTTTTGAATGGTCTAAAGAATTGAACGAAAAGAAATGGTACCGCACTATTACAATTAAAGCCAAAACTTCCATAGATAAACCTTATCGCACTTACATTTTTGAAAAAGTTTTTGTTGTGGATTATTGGGAACGTTATAAAACCGAAAGTGCGCAGGGCGACGAACAAGCCAAAAATGCTGATAGAGACCATTTTGAACTCTTCCTTACTCAAAAGGAAAATAATTTTAAAACGATTGAGGCTTATTGATTTTTGAAATAGGAGACTGCGATGCAAATAAAAAATTTCGCTCAAATCGAAGGAATTACCGAATTTGAATTGACGAAACACGAAGGCAGACACAGCCGCTTGAATTTTGCAGCGTTGATTTCCGAAGGCGCAGCAGAAAAATTTTTAGCTTTTACCGGAAAAAATATTTCTGTTACTACAGACGATAACGCGCCAATTTTTTTTGGGCGTGTAGAATCGGTTGAAGTAGAAAATTCGCTTGGCGCGTCAAAAGTTTTTGCAGAGTGCGTTTCTTTCTCAATTTCTGAAGATGAAGAAGAAAAAACGCGCATTTTTCATAATCCCGAAAAAAAATTTTCTGACGTGTTAAGCACTGCGCGCCTTTCGTTAAAAAATTCTAATTTGAAACTTTCGGCGGATTTTGCCGCTTTAAAATATTTGCCTGTTATTTTGCAAAATCAAGAAACAAATTTTCAATTTATGGCGCGGCTAGCCAAAAATTTTGGAAGACGTTTTTGGATTCTTGACACTATGGAGCAGGCAAATTTTTTTATTGATTCAAGCGTTAATAAATCTGCGCGAAAAATTTCAAACGCCCAAATTGTTTCGCTGCGTCATTCAAAATTTGGCAAGCAATATAAATTTTTCGTGAAGTCTCAAAACTTTTTTGATATTGGACAGGTTGTAACACTTGAAAATATCACCGGCGAATTTATCATTACCGGCTTAAAAATTTCGCTGGAAAATGAAAGTTATTTTTTCTATTACGAATTGGAAGAAAATAAATTGGAACCGCCAAAAATTCCTGACGCGCCAATTTTCGCCAAAACTTTTAAACTTCATGCAAAAGTAAAAAATGTCAACGACCCAAAAAATCTAGGCAAAATTCAAGTTACCTTCGATGATAAATTTGTTGAGGATATGGATAAAGAAAATCCCCTGTGGCTTGATTATCGCACGCCTTACAGCGGCAAAAACGGCGGCATTGTTTTTATTCC
This sequence comes from uncultured Selenomonadales bacterium, assembly GCA_937915725.1. GTDB lineage: Bacteria > Bacillota > Negativicutes > Selenomonadales > Selenomonadaceae > Quinella. The sequence goes on along the minus strand of CALGGV010000103.1, from coordinate 19,711 downwards.
GGACGAAGGGGACGCTGTCGAAATTATTTTTACGAATGAAGAAATTTATTGCGTTTCAGCCCTGCGCGAAAATCCCTTAGCCGCCGAATGTCAAAAAGTTGCTGAAAAATATATCGGCAATAATTTTAAACAGCGCGTATTTTGGAAGGAAAAATCCTTGGAACTTTTTTCTGACAAATATAAAATCGTCATGAACGAAAAGGGAATTGAAATTGTTGTCGGCGAAAATTCTATCACACTTACTGAACAGGGGATTTTGCTAAAAACTAAGGATAGTAAAATTTCCCTGTCGAAAGATATTGCCGCACACACGGACGGGAAATTTGAACTCAAGGCAAAGGAAACCGAAATTAAATCCGACGGCAAAATTAAAATCGACGGAAAAGAAATTTCCATTGAAAGTAACGGCGCGGCAAATGTTAAATCCGGCGCAACTTTAAAACTTGCCGGCAGTAAAATTGAACTCTGTTAGAAATTTATAAATGTACTTTCTTTTTTCTACAGCAAAAAAAGTACTAAAGAGCACGCCTTGCCGCGCAAGTACCAAAGAAAAAGTGCCGCGCCCGCCTGCGTTTTTCGCGTCAAACAAAAAGTAGTTCAAAGTTCCAGCCGCGTTTTCTCACGTTACCGCAATTTAAAGTCACAAGCAAAAACGGAGTGCGGCGGGCGTCCTTAAAATCTTAAATTTTTAAACATACTCTAGAGATTGAAAAAATCGATTTTAAGGCGTCTAACTTTTTCTGTTAATATAAAGTATCATAAAAACTTTTGAAAGTGCGTTTACGTTGAAATTTTCGCCGTTTTTGAGCATTTTAAAATAACTTAGAGGAGGTATTTTTTTGAATAATGATATTGACGCCGAAATTTTAAAAATAATTGAGCGTGTTTATCCAAATGAAACTGATGAACGCCAAATGCTTGAAAAAGTTTTTACCGCGCTTGCCAAACGTCAAGAAAATTTTCTTTCAGATTTAGAAAAAAGAATTGATATTGAAACTGCCGCCCATGATTGGAATAAAGATTTTGAAGTTGCAGTAAAATTCGTCCGGCGCGGCAGTCAAGAATCTACAGGCGGGCTTTTTTCGCTGGAAATTGGAACAAGTTTTATTCTTGCCGATAAAGAAGAAACGCCGCTTGAAAAAATGGCAAAGGCTGAATCTTTTTTTGTCAACGCCGCCTACAACGAAATAGAAAATTTTTGCGCGCCAAAAAAATATCACGGAAAAATTATTACAAAAGACGGCACACTTAAAAATTTTTCTTACACTCTCCAACGCCACGAAAGATTTATAAACTATGAAAAAATTCTCTTTGAAGTTGCCGCGCTTTACAAAATCAGCCGCCCAATAATTTTTTCGCCCTACGCAAGAAAAGCCGTTGACGTAAAATTTTTTGGACTTGAGGCAAAAGATTTTAATAATTATCAAGATTTAGATTTACTATTCAGAGAAAATAATTTGAACGGCAAAATTTTGAACGGGAAACTTTTTTGGAATGTGGAAATTGAAGGCGGCGAAAGACCTCAAGGCGGCAAATGTGATGAATATATTGGCGCGGACGGCAATTTAATTCGCTACGCATATTTTCACACTTTTGACAGCGATAAAAAAATTTTTGTCTTGCCGGCGCAACATTTCGACGATTTAAAATTTGAGATTAAGGACAACGGGAAAAATTTTACTTTAGGTTACAGCAGCGTTTTGAAAGAATACGGCTACAGCACGCTGAATTTTGTTGCCGTTGAGAAAATTTCTGACGATTTTTTTACAAATGATTTTCCGCGCCCAAATAATAAATTGCGCTTGAGAACTGAAGGCGACGTTGAAAAAGTGCTTTCCTGTTTTAATGCTACGCGCGCAGGAAAAATTTTCCCCGCAAAATTTGAAAGTTTCAATTCCAAAAATTTTAAACCGCTTGAAATTTATCGCAGGGAAGACAGATATTTTATTTCGCCGGAATTTCGCTTAATCGGCAGAATTCGCAACAAGCCAATCTGCGTAATAAGTTTTGGCGGCAACGATTCAATTTTCAAAATCGACTACGCAAATTACGTGATTTATTATCTTGAAAAAAATTATCCCGAGTTTAATTGGGCAGGTGTTGAAACTTGAAATACATTTGGCAAAATTACAGCGCGGAAAATGATTTTTATATTGACGAAAAGCCTTTATCGCCGTATTTGGAAATTGGACACGCCACCACAAAAAAAATTGGCGTAAATCCCATACCGCGTTTTTGGGAAATTTTTTCGCCGCTCTTTGAAAATCCTCAAGCCCCCAAATTTGAACAACTTGAAAATTGTTTACTGCATTACCTCGCACAGTTGGATTTAAAAAGCGGGATTCATTTAAGTTCAATTTTGGAACGTAAACTTGACGCGGAAATTTGTGCTGAATTTTACGGCGAAAAAGCGCGGCAACTTTACTTATCGCTGAATGAAAATGAACGGCGGAAATTTTTAATCTACTTACAAAGACACGAGGCGGCGCAGGGCTTGCAAATTTTTTTCTTTGAGGCGGTACTTCAATTTTTTCCAATGACGAAATTTTATTTTTACGAATGGGAACAAAAATTTTTATTCTGCATTCCTGCGCGATATTCTGAACACAATGAAAAAATTTTGGAGCTTTTAATTTTTTTTCTTTTTGATATGGGCGCAAATTACGAAATTTTTTGGAATTGTCATTTTGGAATAATCGACGCTGAAGAAACTATGAAACTTGATGAACTTGTGATTTATTGAAAGGGAAATGCTTATGGGAAAAGAAATTGGAATTGATTTTGGCACAACAAATACCGTTGTCTCGTATGTCAATAAAAGCGGCAACTTGCAACAGTTGCGCTACGATTCAAAAAAAATTATTCCTACGGTAATTTATTTTCAAAGTCAAGATGAATATTTTATTGGCGAAAAAGCTAAAAAATTTTTGGCTGAAAAGCCGCAAGCCGGCGCAGATAATTTTAAACCAAAAATCGGCTCTTCCGACAAATACGAAATTTTTCCGGAAGAAGGAAAACCTTTTGAAAAGAAATTTATGGATATTGCCCAACTTTTTCTTAGCAAAATTGTTGAAGGAATAGAAATTAAATTACTGAAAGAATTTGGAGCCGTTGAGGGCTGCATAGATCGCGCAGTTATTACCGTTCCCGCAAATTTCAATTCAACTGAAAAAGACAATATAAAAAAAGCGGCAATGGCGGCAAATTTAGATAACGTAAAAGTTGCGGCTGAACCGACGGCGGCGGCTATTGCTTATGAAGATTCTCAAGGTGATGAAGATTCTGACGCTGTAATTTTGGTTTACGATTTTGGCGGCGGTACTTTCGACGTTTCCATAGTTCACAGAAAAGGCGGGGTTTTTGAGGAAATTACAACCGGCGGCGATAAATATTTGGGCGGCAACACTTTAACCGCAGTTTTGGCAGAGGAAATTTTAAACAAAATTAACGACGATTACGGCGCGGATTTTCCTTTTAATGAAGATGATTTTGACGCGGAAGAGTGCGAAATTTCTTTGACTGACTACAAGAAAAATATGAAAGAAATTTGGAACGCCGCAAATACAATCAAGGAAGATCTTTCAGACGCTGAAGAAATTTCTACAAATTTTAATTTTATTTTGCCGGGCGGAGTCAATGAACAAATTACGGTTGAATTTAGCCGTGAAGAATTTGAAAATTATATCAGTGAATACATTGATAGGACAGTTGATATAACAATGCAGACGATTCAGCGCGCCAAAGATGAAAAAGACGTTGAAAAAATTGATCAAATAGTTTTGGCGGGCGGCAGTTCAAATATCCCGCTGGTTAAGGAAACTTTAGCAAGCCGTCTGCAAAGTCAAGATATTGTTTTTTGTGACGACGTTTCAACTTTAATTTCACGCGGCGCGGCGATTTACGCCAAACGTTATGCAGATTCTGACAATTTGTCTACAAATGTAACAACAGTGCAAATGGGAACTGTTGCAACTGAAGGCGTATTTTTTGGCAAATTTCAACCTATCATTCCCGAAGATACGCCGTTACCTTGCACGCAGAAAAGAACTTTTTCTCTTTCACAAGACAATTTGCAAAAATTTGAAATTAAATATTACGAACGTGATATAAAAAATTATCCCAATGCAATTTTTGCCATAGATGACGGCATTGAGGAAATTAATTCGATTATGATTGAAAATTTGCCGCCGAATTTAAAGGCGTCTGAAGTTCAAGTTGAAGTGACTTTTACCGCGCAAAAAGACGGCACGCTTGATATTAACGTTGAACTTAAAGACAGCTCCGGCAAAAAAATTCAAAGTGAATCTATGAACTTTAAGAAAAAAAGCGATCTGGAGTGATTGCAATGAATCCTTTTCAAATGTTGTTTCAAAGAGGTAGGCAAAAGTTAGAAAAAATTATAAGCCGTGCCGAAAGTAAATCGCCCCAAAATGAAGTTACAACTGCGCCGCCTAAAAATATTTCACCACAAGAATTAAAGCAACGTTATGGCGATAATTCCCCAACAGAAATTTTAAGCCACAGAAATAAACCTAAAAATTATAATTCTTCGCCGCTTTTTGATTTTGGGGAAGATTTTTCAAAACAGAAAGTTGAAAATCCGCCGCCGACAATTTCGACAAAAACCCCCTATTGGCAACCTGCGCCGCCAAAAACAAATTCACTTGAATCTGTGGCAAATTATGGAATTAATCAGCAACCGAGAAAGCCGCGTTACATTCAAAATCAAACAAATTATCCCCCCGTTGCTCCCAAAAAAGACGTTATCATAAAAATTACAGGCTTGTTGGAGTGGAAACAATTTCAATTAACTGTGACAGATTTACACGAATTGATAAATTTTTTTGAGAGCAGAAAAGATTCTCAAAGTCCGCAATTTCTTAATTCAATCAAAAATTACAAAAACATTTTAGATAAAAAACTTTCCGCGCCCGCTGAACGTTCGGCAACGGTTTTTCTTGAAAGGGCTGTTGAGGTTATACAGCAACGCTTTTACACTTTTTTAAGAGGGTACGCGCCGGGGCTTAAAGGGCAAGGTAAAGAGTCGCGCAGTTATTATGTTGAAATTGACAGGCTGGTAAAAAAATATTTTGAAAATATCGGTCTTAAATCTGCAGATGCTAAGGCGGGCGATAATTATCGAAATTGGCGGGAACATATGGACGCTAATTTTATTCCTACGTGGCGGCAAGATTTAGATAATCGTATTTCAGAAATTTCAATTCAGCCGTATTATTTCCGGTACTACGACGAAAACGGCAATGTTGAAAAGTTTTGGATTGACGGCGAATGTACAGTTTATCGATTTGGGGAGGGTAATTAAATGGAGTATATCGGCTTGCTCGGTTTACTCGGCTTAATTGGATTTTTTGTTTCAAGCGGCTTGGAAAATAAATTTGACAATTTGAAAAAAAGTTTGCCGGATACTGAATCAAGAATTGCACAAGACGAAAAAATTATTGCCGACCTTCAAAAAGAAATTGAAAGGCTGAATTTTATCCTTCAAAATTACGTGACACAAGGCGATTTAAATAATTTTTCCTACTCATTGCAACAACAAATTCAAAAAGATTTTCAAGCCGCGTTAAAAAATTACGCCACAATTTCCGGCGTCAAGGAACTTGAAAGAAAAATCGACAGCTTGCCGCAAATTCCGGATTTACAAAGTTTACAGCAAAAAATTTCCGCGCTTGAAATTCAAATTTCTGAACAAAATAAAATCCTCGCGCAGTTTTCACAACAGCTTGACGAACAAAAAAATTTAAATGCCGCCTATGAAAAACGTATCAAACAACTTGAAAATAAAATTGGCGATACTACGCCGCCGCCCGTTCCGGAATTAACAATTAAAAATTTCCAACTCCAAAAAAATAATCAGCCGCTTTTCACAAACTCCGCCGCCGCTGATAAAGTTTTGACAACTATTGAAAATCTTTCAGAAATAATTTCTTTCCTCAAAAATTCCAAATTTAACAAGAAAGATAATTTCATTCGCCTTATAAAAAATTACCAAAATAATATTCAAAAATTTGCTGATAAAGTAAGGCGCGGCAAATTCGACGAAGAAAATTTTTCTGAAGAAGTAAGCAACGCCTTTTTCGACGTACTGAAAAAATATTTTTTGGCAACACTGCCCGTTTCAATTTATCGCGGCAAAAATGAAAATCTTGAATTTTATTCCGAGTTTCTGTCTAAAGTCAACAAATATCTTGCGGCTTGCCACGTCTACACAGAATTTATTGAGCCGAAAAAAATTATGCAACGCAGTGACTTAGAAAAAATGGAAATTGTAAAAAAAGATACCGCCCAAAAAACTGAAGATAAATTGATTGATGAAGTTGAAAGGCTGCCGTATTTTTTGGATTATCTGACGGACGATGAAGAAATTGAAAGGTGCAATTTTGACGGCGCAATGATTGTACTTCAATTTAACGGGGGAACAAAATGAAAACTTATATTGGAATAGATTTTGGCGCGTGCAATATTAAAGCTTTTCAAATTAATAACGGCAGAGAATTATCAATCAGATTGGATAAACAACAGAGCGGTAAAGAATACATTCCAAATATTATTTTGTACGACAAACACAAAGGCAAACTTGAAAATATTGTCGGAAAAATCGCCAAAAGAGACGGCAAGCCCCAAAATAAAGTTTGGCAGATTAAGCCGAAAATTTCAAAGAAAAATTGGAGCAAGTACATTGAAAATTTAGGGCGCGAAGTCAACGCCGCTGAAGTTGTCAAAGATATTTTAGATTGTATTTGGCGAACAATCACGAATCAATTTGCCGGTGAAAAAGATTTTGACGTGACGATAACCGCGCCCGTTTCTTTTTCTGAAGTGCAAAAAAATTTGATAAAACAGGCGGCACTTGATGCAGGTATTCCCGTTACAACGGTTATTACCGAGCCTTTCGCCGCAATGTTTTCGCTTGAAGATTTTTTGCAAGATGAGGATAAGCAGACAGTTTTAATTTTTGATTTTGGCGGCTCCACGCTTGATTTAAGTTTGTTTAGGATTGAACGTGCCGATGATGAATTAAGATTTACTGAACTTGCCGCGGCGGGTTTAAAATTTGGCGGGCTTGATATTGACAAGGCGATTTTTGAAAATATTTTTATGGTTAAATACGCCGACGAAGTAAAAAAAATTTTGGACAACGGCACGCCCAAAATCGAATTTCTCAACGCCATTGAAAGTATCAAAGAAAGTATTTTTGAAGATGATGAAGATTCAATGTCAGAATTTGTCAAAGATAATGAAGGCGGGCTTATTGAATTTAATTTGACGAAAGATGAAATTATTTCTGTGCTTGAGAAAATTAAAATCAAGGAAAAAATTATTGCGGTATTTGAGGAACTTTTTGAAGATGCAAAAATTAAAAAAAGCGAAGTTACGGCGGTAAAACCTTTTGGCGGCACTTCGACGATTAGTTATTTTTTGGAAATGCTGACAGATTATTTTGGCGCGGAAGTTTTTGATTGTGAAGATTTTGATTTACCGCCGGATGAAATTTATATGGGCGTGGCGAAGGGCGCGGCGAAATATCGTTACACGATTGAAAAAGAAAATTCCGGCGTCACAATTAAAAATGTCATTCCTTACAGCATTGGTCTGGCCAAAAATAAAAATTTTACACGCTACATTAAACGCAACGAAATTAGCGGATTTGTTACACGTTTTGAATCGCTTTTAATTTCTGAACTTGAAAAAAATAATTGGCGCGTTGCAGTTTATCAAAGTTTCAGCAATGAATTTAAATTGCCGCTGGACAGTGAAGAAGTTATTTTTATGTGCGACGTTGAACTTGATAAAAATCTTTACAGCGTTGAAGATGCAATTCTTTTCAAAATGAAAACCGACAGTAGCGGGAAAATTCATATGAAATTTTTTGAATTTCCGCCGGACAGCGACGAGCCTAAACTTATCGAAGAAAAATTTGTTAAGGTGGGATAACCTATGGAGTACAAAAAAGAAACTTTGGACGCGCTTTTTAATTATGGTACAGAAATTTTGGCGTCACTGCAAAATATTTCCAATGACAAAGATAAAAAATTGGAAGATGCCAATCGCCGTTATAAAAATCTGCGCGAGAGTTTGCAGGAAATTTTGAACAAGTCCAACAGTGAGGAGGAAAAATTTTGAGCACTAATCCTGAAGAAAAACAAAATTTTGAAGATTTGCGCGGAATTTTAAATTATATGTACAATTTCGCCAATTACTACTACAACGAATTGAAAAAGGCGCAAGATTTAAACGCCCGCAAAGACTCCGAAATTTCAACTTTGAAAATTTCAAACGAACAAAATATTAAAGCTAAAAATAACGAAATTACAAATTTGAAAAATAAAATCGGCGTATTGGAAAATAATATTTTGACTCAAGGAAAAAATTTTCAGCAACAGTTGAGAGAATACGGCGATTATAACAATAAATTGGTATTGCAACTTGAAACGATTGAAAGAGACTTGAAGACTCAAAAAGAACGCCTTGACGAACGCGAAAGAAAACTTAAAGAAAATGAAAGGCAGTTTGAACAAGCCCGCGCCGCCTTTGAAGATGAACGCAAAAAATTTCAAGCTGAAGAATCTGATTTGCGTGGAAAAGCCGCCGGTTATGAAAGTCTTAGACAAGCCGCCGCAAAATTCGACGCCGAAAAAAGAGAGTTACAGCAAAAATTACAGGGCGAAATTGACAGGCTGAACGGCGAAATTAACAATAAAAATTCCGAAATTGAAACTCTCAAGAAAGAAAAAGAAGGTTTAAATAAAAAAGTTTACTTTGCCGGAATTGATAAACAAACGTTGCAAGAAAAAAATAAACGCCTTCAGGAAGAAAATGAAAATTTGCGCAAAAATAACGGCGGCGTACCTTCACAAGCTGAAAATCTTGAAAATGAACAGCAACCGCAGGAAGAAATTAAAATTTCTCAACAAGATGATGACAAGGACGGCGCGCCTTCACAGTCCGGCGGCAGTTTTAAAGATTTTTATAATGACGGTAAATTTTAAAGGAGACGTAATTTAATGAGTGAAATTTTCGTAGGGATTGACTTAGGCACAACGAATACCCTTGCTTGTTATTTGAAAAGCGGCAGACTTGATTTTATTAAATTTAGCGGCAAAAAAATGCTCCCTTCAGCGTTATCGGTTGATGAAGATGGAAGTATTATTGTTGGCAAAGTTGCCAAAAGAAACGCCGTAATGGATCCGCGCACGGCTGTTCTTTCGTCAAAAACTTATATGGCAGACCCCCAAAAAACGTGGACAATTCGCGGCAAAACTTTTACTCCAACTGAAGTTGCAACCGAAATTTTAAAGGAAGTTAAAAGAAAAATTATTCAGAAAATGAAATGCCCGCCGGAAACTACAATTAACGCGGTTATAACTGTTCCTGCGTATTTTACCGGCAACCAAAAGGACGAAACTAAAAAAGCCGGCGCGGCGGCAGGATTCAACGTTTTGCAAATTATTACCGAGCCAATGGCGGCGGCAGTTGCGGCAGTTCGCACGCTTGAACTTGACGAAAAAATTTTTGTCGTGGATTTGGGCGGCGGTACTTTTGATATTAGCGTTTTGCAAGCTGAACAATCTACACATACTTACCTTGCACTTGATGTTGACGGCGATAAAAAACTTGGCGGCGATAATTTCGACAAAATGCTTTACAATTATTTAATTGGCGTCATTCAAGATGATTTAGGCTTAGATTTGTCTAATCCTGAAAAATCCGGGCTTGCTTACAATGAATATTACTCAATGACAGGGCGCGTCCGTGATGCCGCAGAAACTGCCAAAATCGATTTAAGCTCCGCCGAAAATTGCGAAATAACTTTACCCGCGCTTTTCCACCATCAAGGCAAAACTTACGATTTTAATATTGAATTGACGCGCGCAGATTTTGAAAATATTTGTGCGCCGCTTTTCGACAAAATTATTTCTCGTATCAAAAAATTTATTGAAGAAAGTGATAAATTCACGCTTAATGAAATTGGTACAGTAATTTTGGCGGGCGGCAGTTGCTACATTCCCAAAATTAAATCTGAAGTCGAAAAAATTTTTGGCAAAAGACCGGATTCACAGCTTGAATTGGATACACTCGTTGCAGTTGGAGCTTGTTTAGTTTCTGAATCTATCAACGCGGGAATAATTACGCCGGATAGTATTCATTTGAAAGATATAATTTCACATTCACTCGGCGTCGAAGTTCTTTCGCCGGATAGAAAGAAAATGATTCTCTCAAAAATTATCAACAAAGGCGCAACTTACCCCTGTGAATTTTCTAAGATTTATACAACCGTTCAAAATAATCAAACTACCGTACCAATTTATATTTATGAGGCGGCAAGCGATAAAGAAAATGTTGAAGATATTGAAGTTCACGAATATTACGGCGATGTTTCACTTGAAAATATTCCTCCGGCTCCGGCGGGCGTTCCAAATATCAAAGTAACTTTCAGCTACGATCAAAGCGGCGCGGTTGTTGTTATGGCGCAAGATGAAAACAGCGGTATCAGTAGAGTGGTTGAAATTAAAAAGGGCGAAAAACCCGCACGTAAAAAAATTCAAGCGGCGATAGATTTTATGTTACTTTTGGACACTTCCGGAAGTATGGACGGCGTTGCAATTCGTGAGGCAAAGCACGCCTGCGAAATTCTTTTTACTGATATGATTGATTTCAGCGTTCACAAAATGGGCTTTATAACTTTCGATTCTTACGTTAGGCGGCTTGTTCCTTTAACGCAAGATGTAAACCGCTTGAAAAATGCCCTGCGTGGTATTGACGCGGACGGCGGCACAAATTTAGTTGACGCGCTGAAATTCGCAGATCAAGATTTAGCCGCAAGTTCCAATAAAAAAGTTGTGATAATCGTTACTGACGGCGACCCCTTCGACGAAAATTTAGTTTTAAATTACGCAACGAAAATGAAAAATTCCGGTATTCTCATAGCTACAATCGGCGCAGGTAACAGAATCAAAGAAGGTTTTATCAAGAAAATGTCAAGCCCTGACAGAGCTTACAAAATTGATAATATGTCAAAACTGCGCGCGGCATTTGAAACGGCACTTTTGGCAATTTTTGAAACTTGATAGGAGTTGAAATAATGGATACGGTAGATTATAAAGGCAAAAAAAATATGCCCGTCGAAAAATTTATCAAAGAAATTTTCGGCGCAGTGCCCAATGTAAAAATTAGTTTGACTGTTGAGGATTTTAAAAGTTACGCCAATGAAAATATTTTTGATAAAAATGATTTGCAAAAATTCATGGCGATTGAAACTTTCAAAGACCTTGAAAATTTTATCCTTTCTCCAAAAACTCAAAACGCCAGCATAAAAAAAATTTTGACGGCTTGTTTTGTTGACAAAAATATTTCTTACAATGCAAACGCTTTAAAACCTTGCACAAAAAATCATATCCCTGTAATTTTGTCCGGAATATTTGAATTTGAAGAAAATAATTCTGCTGAAGAAATTCCGCCCTCAAATACTGAAACAAACATTACACAGCCGCCCGCAGATATTGAAACAAATATTACAGCTCCACCGCCCGCGCCCGCAAAAATTTTTGAATTTGATTTAGATTCTATGCAAAGAATTTTAAGCGGCTGCCAAAATACAATCAGAAAAGATATTGACGCCACGTCTTTTAACTTAACCGAACAAATGCCGGTTAAATTGAACAATGAATTTTATATGGTCGTTCCAAAAAATTTGCCGGTGTATTATGGCGCAATGGCTATCATTACAAAAAATGAACCGCAAGAAATTTCGGCGGTAGGCAAATTGCAACTTCACGAAGGCAAAACTCATATTCTTTTGGAAGAAAAAGATATTGACTACAAAATTTTTGAAGAACAGAGCAGTTTTTATATTGTACTTTTCCCGCAAGCCGCGCAGAATATTTTGGAAAGTGGCGGCAATTACAACGGCGAAGTTTATCTTGTAGAAACTCAAATTTATTTAAAAAGTTTGGAAAAGGCGCGAACAACTCTTTGCATTGATTTTGGTACAAGCAATACCACCATTGGAAGTTACGGCGTAAATAACCCCGAAACTAACGAGCCGGAAATTGTAGATTTTTTTGATGAAACCGGCGATACTCCGGTAAAAAGAAAAACTTTTCCAACGGTAGTTTACATTAAATCTTTCAACGGCAACAAAATTAAATATCTTTTCGGCTACGAGGCTTTAAAGCAGGTTATAGCAAAAGATTATAAATCTGATGCGTCCGTTTTTTACGAAATTAAACGCTGGATTAACAGTCTTGACGCCGTCGAAAATGTCACAGACGAAGAAGGACACAACACTAAAATTTCTCACAGGGAAATTATTCAAGCTTATATTGAGCATATTTTAAATTTGGCTGAACAATATTTTAACCGCAAATTTACAAAGTTGCACTTTACCGCGCCGGTTAAACTCAAGGATAGTTTTATTGAGGCTATGGCGCAAATGTTCAGCAAAAATGGGCGCGTTGTTGTGGACGCCGGACTTTCAATAGATGAAGGAATTGCAATTATTTACAACCATATCAACAAGCAAATGAAAAAAAATAAGGCGGATAAAAAGCAAAAAATTTTTATCATTGACTGCGGCGGCGGCACTACAGATTTAGCAAGCTGTGAATATTTTGTGGATACTAAAGGCTACAACAAAAAATTAAATATCATTACGCGCTTTGAAAACGGCGATTCAAATTTTGGCGGCAATAATGTCACATTTAGAATTTTACAACTTTTGAAAATTAAATTGGCGCAGAAATTGCAAAATAAACCTGAAAAATCCGTTCAAGATTTAATCGACGACGAAACAAAAATTTTGTACGAAATTGACAAAAACCATTATGAAAACACGCCGCCTCAAGATGATAGAAAAGTTCGCTATGCAGAATTTGATAAAGAATATGAACTTGCTGAAGAATTTGTACCAACTAAATTTGCACAAGAAAATTTAATCCAGAGAAAAAGCGACCTTAAAAGAAATTTTTATTACCTTTGGCAAATGGCAGAGGCTTACAAAATTGAATTTTACCGCGCCACTATGGATTTTGTTTCAGTGAATTTTTCCAATGCTGAAGATAGAAAAATTGGAATTCCGGACGACAATAAATATTATCTTTTCGTCAAAAAATCTGTCGGCGGTCCACTTGAAAAAGTTATGAATCCAATGAGCGGAATTGAAATTACAAACAACGAAATTCACCGCCTTTTGTACGCAGATATTTATTCACTGCTGAAAAATGTTTTGGAGCCCTACGATACAAACAACGACGAACAGGAACTTTTGAAATATAATCATTACAAACTTTCCGGACAGTCTTGCAAAATCACGCTGTTTAACGAATTGCTTAAGGAATTTATACCAGGAAAATATTTGCGCTACGACGACGACCAAAAAGAATCGCCGGCAAGCCTTGAACTTAAACTGGCTTGTATCAACGGCAGTATTTACTATATGCGCGATATGGAATACGGCGAAATTAAACCTTATATCACAATGAAAAATCCAAAATTAATCTATGACGTTTGCAAAACAAGTTTTGATAGTGAAACTAAAATTTATATGCTTAAAAAAGGCTCCGTAAAAATTGAACCGACGGTAGATATTATTTCTTCAGATGCGCGGCTTATTCGCTACGTTGTTTTTTCTCAAAACGGCAAGAAAAAAAATACAATCGATTTTGAAATTGAAAGAGGCAATGAAAGAGCAATTTCGACAACTGAACTTAATGCAGATATTGCGCGCAGAACCAATGACGAGAGCGGCAATATTGGAAAACACGTATCTTACGAAATTGGCAAAGTCGATTTAGAAAAAGAAAATCTTTCAAGCGTTTTTGCACATTTCGCCATACCTTCAAAAAATGGTTACGGCTTTTACGTTTACTGCATAAAAATTCAAGTTCAAAACAAACAATACAGTTACAGTTTGACGCAGGAGCCGAAATATTTTGGTTTTGAAGATACTACATTGGAAACTTTTTTTGACGGGGGCAGGTAATTTTTATGTTCACAAATAAAAATTTGAAATTTGCGCACGGGACAATTTTAACCGGCGCAATGCTCCACGAAATTTATAAATATCCACGTGAATTTTTTCGGCTTATCTACAAAGACTTCAGCGACGGGATAATTTGCGGCTTAGATTATTTTATGGACGAAGGAAATTTATTTTTGTCCGCCGGAATTATGAAACTTGACGGCGAATTTTATTTTCTTGAAAAAAATTTAAATTTCAGTCTCCTTGCCGAAAAAAATAATCTTAAGACTGACCAAAAATATTATATTTGCCTAAATAAAATTTCTGCTGTAAAAGAGCCGTGCTTGACTGAAAATAATTTTGAAATAATTTTATCGCAAGAAAATAATTTTCCTACGCTTGGGCAATTTGTTTTTACTAAAATTGACGATTTTAATTTTCCGATTTTGATTGAAAGTGAAAATCCCTTTGAAAGAATTTTTGACAGGAACGCTTTTAATGTGCTTGAGGTAAATTTTGCGGCGAAGGGCGGCGCAACTTTCCACCCGTTTTTATTTAGGCTTGTCAAAGATTTTCTGCTGAAAAAGAAAGACAAAACACCGCTTGACTATTCGATTTTGACACAGTTGCAAAACGCTGAAACAATTTCCTTGCAAACAATAAAATCGTATATTGCAGAGGAAGGCGCAGAATTTAATTCCGGCGACAGAAAATCTTTGTTTAAAATTTTTTGTGATTGTCTGGTAAATTCAAAATTCAAACTGAATTACAGCTTAAAATTGCAGGAAGATGAAGGGGAAAAAAACAAGCGAAAGTTTTCGCCTTTGGGGAAATTGTTATAAAAAGAACGTGTCGACGCAATTCAGCCGACACATTTTTTTTGCTCAAATTAAAAAATTACAAATTGCGCTCATAATTTTTTCTTCCCAAATATAATTGCCGCTAAAATTGCCGTGACTGCGCGGGTCGTTATCCTCGTCAATCGCCGTACCGTTCATCATATAGATAAAACCGGTTTTAGTATTTGGTACAAAAAAAATTCCCGACAACATACCAAACGCCGCGCCGGTATGCCCAATTAAATTTATTTCGTGATCTTTGCAAACGCGACTTGAAGTTTTGCCGTCAATAAAATAAATTCCTAATCCGTACGAAAGAATCGCTCCGCCGTAGTTATCGCCGTTTTTGCCGTTGAAAATCCAATGCGGCTTAAACATTTCGGCTAATGAATTTTTACTTAGAATTTTTTTGCCGTGAAAAATTCCACCGTTCATCAACATTTCTAAAGTATTTGCCATTTCCTCAAAAGAAATTCTCAAGCCGCCTTGCGGAGAAAAAATAGTTGCGTTTGTTCCAATTTTATAATTTCTCAAGCTATAACTTTGCTGAAAATTTTCTTCGTAGGGATTTTGCAAAGAAATTGTATCCGGCGGCGGCTGAATATTTTTAAAATCGTCCGCCTTGCCGTACCAATCGCCGTTTTCATTCCAAACGCCCTGCAAATTTTTTTTCTGATAAATTGTACCTAAATTTTCAAAATCTGCGCGACTTAAATTCGCCGGTACGTAGTCAGCTCGCGTTTCAAGTTGCGCCAAAATATTTTCCTTCTGATAAATATCAAAACGCTTGCCGGTAACTTTTTCAATAATCGTCCCCAAAATCCCGTAATTCAAATTTGAGTACGTAAAAAAATTTTTATCTTCTTTTGCGAAATGTGCGCCGTCTTCAAAAAATTTCCCGTCCGGTTTAAAAAATTCTTCAATGCTGAAATTCGGCGGTATGCTGTAAATTTTGCCGTCGCGCAGTGTTGAGGTATGACTTGCCAACATTCGCACGGTTATTTTTTCTTGAGGAAAATTTGGGTTGCGCAAAGAAAAATTTAAATATTTGCCGGCGTCCGCGTCAAGATTTATTTTGCCCTGTTCAACAAGTTGTAAAATCGTAAAAATCGTAAACATTTTTGAAATTGACGCTGCCCTAAATCTTGTTTGCCGCGTTACAGACTTTGAATTTTCGCCAATGACGCGCCGCCCCAAAAATTCTGAATAAATTTCTGCGCCGTCCTTAAAAATTATGACGCCTAAGCCCGGTACTTTTTCGCCGTTATCGCCTATCATTTTTTCAAATTCGCCGCTCAATTTTGCCGCACTCCTTACCTTGAAAATTCCCTGAATATTTGATATTATAACAAATATTTTTTAGAAGGGGGTGTAAATTTTGAATAAAGACTTTTGCATTTTGGAAATTGACGAAAAAATTTTTTCCAGAATCGACGGCAAATCTTACAAAAAAAATTGTACCGTGCCGCTTGAAGATTTACGCTATCTGAAAGTTTTGCACAAAAATTTGAACGGCGAAATTTTGAACGGCGAATTAATCTGCAATGTAAAAATAGCTGAAACTTTAATTGATATTTTTGAAAAACTTTACACGGGGAATTATCCCATTGAAAAAATTAAACTTGTTGACGAATACAACGCCGAAGATGAACTTTCAATGCGGAATAATAATTCTTCGTGTTTTAATTTTCGCTACGTTTCAAACACCACAAGAATTTCAAAACACGGCTACGGATTAGCAGTTGATATTAACCCGCTGTACAATCCCTACATTAAATTTGTAAACGGCAAAAAAAGTATCGAGCCTGCAAACGCTGCCGAATTTGAAGACCGTACAAAAACTTTTGATTACAAAATTGTTGAGGGCGATTTATGCCACAAACTTTTTACCGAGCGCGGCTTTTTATGGGGCGGGAATTGTTGGAAAAATGAATTAGACTATCAGCATTTTTTTATTTCGGACGGTTATGAAGAAAACGGCGAACCGCGTTAGTAGTAGGGTAGTGGTATAGTGTGATAGTGGTATAGTTTAGAAGGGAAGATTTGAATTGAAAAAAATTTTAATGTTTACTTTGCTGTTGTGCGCAATGATTTTTACAGGTTGCGGCAACGATTCAGCAAAAACAGACGATAATTTAAAAGTTATGTTCGGCTCCAATGTTGTATCATTGGATGCCGCACAAGCTACGGATTCTGTATCTTTTGAATTAATTGCAGATTGTATTGACGGCTTAACGCAGCTTGATTCTCACGGCAAGCCAATTCCGGCTATTGCTGAAAGTTACGACGTTTCAGAAGACGGCAAAACTTATACATTCCACTTGCGCGACGCCAAATGGGCTAACGGCGATGAAGTTACCGCTGAAGATTTTGTATTTGCATGGCGTCGTCATTGCGTCGAGTCTACAAAATATTCTTATATAATGGGCTCCACCGTTGCTTGTATCAAAAATGCTGACGCTGTCATTAAAAAAGAAACTGCGCCGGAAAATTTGGGCGTTACTGCTAAAGATTCAAAAACTTTGGTAGTTGAACTGGATGCGCCTGTTTCATTTTTCCCTTCGTTAATGTGTTTCCCCGCGTTTTATCCTATCAACGAAAAATTTTATAACAGTATCGAAAGTGGCAGTTACGGTACAAGCCCTGAAACTTTCCTTTCAAACGGAGCTTTTATGTTGACTGAATATTTGCCGGGCACTGCAAATATTCGCCTCAAGAAAAATGATTCCTACTGGAACGCGCAAAATATTTCTTTGCAGAATTTCCAATATCAAGTTGTTTCATCTTCAGACAACGCTTTAACCGCCTTCAAAAACGGTACGCTTGATCTTGCGGGAATTAGCGGTAACCAAATTGACAGCGTAAAAAATGACAGCGAACTTTCAAAAAATCTTAAAATTATTCCTACCGGTCTTTTGCAATACCTTTCATTTAATCAAGACGCCAAAAATCATCACGGCGGCGCACTTGCTAACGTAAATCTTCGCCTTGCAATTTCAAACGCTATTGACAGAGAATCTTTGGTAAATAATTTTGTTGCGAATGGCGCAAGAGCAACTTATACAGCAATTCCGATTAATTTTGCGGCGAATGCTGAAACCGGAAAATATTTTGCTGAAGACCAAAAACAATTTTCAGAATATGTAAGTTTTGACGTTGAAAAGGCGCGCAGATTTTTAGACGCGGCAAAATCTGAACTCGGCAAAGATACTTTTGACTTGGATATTATTTACGCAAATGACAGCGGCGATACCGTTATTAAAGTCGCGCAGGCTATTAAATCTCAAGTTGAAGAAAATTTGCCCGGCGTAACTTTGAACTTGCAACCAATGCCTAAGGCTGAATATCTTGATCGCGTAACTACCAACAGCTACGATATTGCAATTACAAACTGGAGCCCTGATTATGACGACCCAATGACATTTTTAACTTTGTGGACAACTGAAGGTAGCGAAATTTCCGAACATTGGAGTAACGCAGATTACGATAAAATTATTTCAGATTGCACAACCGGCGCACTTGCCGCAAATTACAGCGAACGTTGGAGCGCAATGTACGACGCTGAAGAAATTTTATTGAGAGAGGCGGTTATCGCCCCGCTTTACACAAATGCAAGCGCAAATTTAATTTCTGACAAGGCAAAGGGCGTTGAATTTCATTCTGTAGCTATTGAGCGCGTTTATAAAAATGTAAAATGACAAAATACATTGCAAAAAGAATTTTAATGGCGGCGTTGACGCTTTTTATAATAACTTTCGTGTTGTTTGTTTTAATTCGGATAATGCCCGGCAACCCTTTTCCCGTTGAAAGAATGTCAGCAGAAATGATTTTGCAAAAACGCCTTGAACTCGGACTTGACAAGCCAATTTTGGTACAGTTCAAAGATTATCTTTCAATTTTAATGAGCGGCAGTTTCGGCAATGGTACTTCACTTTATAACGGCGCGCCAATTAAACCAATTTTGATTAAGTGTCTGGAAAATTCTTTTAAAATTGGCGTGCTGTCAATTTTGTTTGGTACAATCGTCGGGCTTTTAATTGGAATTGTTGCAGCGATGAATCGTGGAAAATTTTTAGACGGCTTATGCACGGTAGTTTCAATTTTGGGCGTTTGTATCCCGTCGTACGTTTTTATGATTTTCCTGCAATATTTTTTCTCTTACAAAATCCCGTTTTTCCCATATTTTTTTGACGGCTCCAAATTTTTATTTTCGTCGATAATGCCCGCGCTGTCTTTAAGTCTTTTGGCAATTTCAATTATCGCAAGATTTACGCGCAATGAAATGGTTGAAGTTATGAATAGCGATTACGTCAAACTTGCAGAGGCAAAGGGCGTTTACGGCTGGGAATTAATTCGCAAGCACATTTTGAGAAATGCTTTAATTCCAATAGTTACGGTAATTGCGCCGCTCGTTGTCGATTTATTAACCGGCGCAATGGTTATCGAAAAAATTTACGGAATTAACGGCGTCGGCAAATTAATGGTTGACGCAATAGCCGGACAGGGCGTCGATTATAATTACGTTTTGGCGTTGGGAATTGTTTTTTCTGCAATGTATATCGGCGCAATGCTCCTGCTTGATATTTTGTACGGGATAATTGACCCGCGCATTAGTTTAACGGCAAAGGACGGCTGATAATGGAAAAAATTTACACGCCGCAAAAGGAAGATTTTGAATTTGTCGAAGGGCGAAATTTGGAAGTTGATACAAATTTTGCGTCACAGGGATATTGGCGCGGAGTTTTTGTTCACTTCACGAAAAATAAATTTGCAATTACGGGCGTTTTTCTTGTTGCGGTAATAATTTTTCTGTACGGGATAATTGACCCGCGCATAAGTTTAACGGCAAAGGACGGCTGATAATGGAAAAAATTTACACGCCGCAAAAGGA
>CALGGV010000102.1 GCA_937915725.1 uncultured Selenomonadales bacterium | reverse complement strand
GGCGTTTCTTTCTTCTAAAGAAAGAAATGCCGACTTGTTATTTCTTAAAAATTTGTAAATAAATTCTAGGATAAAAATTTTCTTCATTTTGAAAGGCTCCTTTCTTAAAAATATATTAAAAAATCATAGTGTAAAAAATTTTCTAACCTAAAATCCTAAAAAAAACGATATAAAAGTAAACAAAAAAAATTCAAGGGGAAATTAATATGACTGCTCAAGAAAGTATAAAAAAATTTATGGCGGCGTTGAATACCCAAAATTACAGCGACGCAATTTCTGCTCTTGATGACGCCGTCAAGAGCAGTTCACGTTTTACCGGAATTCAAAATTTAATTGATAATTTTCTTGCCGACCAAAAAACAGTTGAACGCGACGCTATTAAAACTATTCTCGGTAGTAATTATAAAAGTGCATATGACGGAATGCAACTTTCAGATTTGGTTGAAATGGCTGAAGATGATGAAGAACTTGCAACATTATTAAGCGTTGAGGCAAAATATGACAATACCAACAATTACGGCAGTTCAAACACTTTTACAACGGTTGAAAGAATAAAAATTTTGACGGCTGAAACTTTTTTAAAGGATTATTGCGGGATTGAACTTGAACGTTACGTTTGGCCCAGCGGAAATACTTCAACTTATTACAAAAATTATACAACCGGCAACATTGACACAGGCGCAATTACCGGCTCGGACGCAGGCGGCGATACTGTAAAAGATTCTGATACTATCATTCAAGAAATTGGCAATAAGTACACCGCCAAAAATTCCACGCCGCAAATTATCACTACCGGCACAAATGATTGGATTGTTTCTGCAACTTCAGCAGGTGATACAATTTATTCAGGCGGCGCAGATTCAATCGACGCGGCGGGCGGCGCAGACGTTATTTTCGTGGAGGGTAACAACGCCACAATTTCAACCGGCGCGGGCGATAATTACGCAGATTTTGTTAGCGTCAGCAAAAATGTTAAAACTGTCAGCATTGTAGATTTTGACGAATTCGACACGCTATACATTGAAGGCGATTTTATTTTAGCATCTGCAACTTTAGACAGCAACGACGCCGTTACAATTACCGACACAACCGGCAACAGAATTTTCATTATTAACGGCTGGACTTCTGCGCAAAATTCAACCGTTCATATCAACGGCTCCGATTTAAAATTTGGAAAGTGGCTTAGCTCTTTTATAGATTATACTGAAACTGCAAGCACTAATACTGTCGAAACTGAAACTTCAACGGCAAGTGCAATTAGTGTAAATCTTGACGAAGTTACAAGCATTGGCGGAAGTTTTTCAGTTTCAAGCGGCAATTCTTCTACATATAATGCAAGTTCCTCAAGCGGCGCAGTTGGCACAGTTTCTACAGAATTTCCAAACATTTCAAATTTTACAACGCACGGCTTAACCGTCGAACTTTGGGGCGAGGCTACAGATTCAACTGCATCTAAAGTCAACACTTTAACGCTTGACACTATGTCCACTGCTCAAAAAACTATTTTTGCCGGGCTTTACAAATGGTGGATTAAAGAAGGGCTTAAACTTAATGCAGAATCTTTTGGCTTAGATTTTACAACAGACGGCATTACCGGCGCAAATATTAAAGTTTTCTTTTACAGCGATTCTACAAGCGATAATAAAAATACTTTAGCTCTTGTCAGAAATCATTACAGCGGTAAAGATTTGGAACTTGGTATTAACATGGCGCACTATTCCAGTATTCTTGAAAGTAATGAAAATGGCTCCGCTAAAATTACCGAAGGTAAAAATTCTGTAACACATTATCTGGATAGGACTATTGCGCATGAGCTTACCCACGCAATTATGGCGGCAAATGTCAGCAATTTTAATTCTTTGCCGCAATTCATAACTGAAGGGCTTGCAGAATTAGTTCATGGTATAGACGACGAAAGAACAACGCGCATTTGGGATTTAGCAAGCGGCGCAACCGGAACTTTATCTGACGGCTCCACAGTTGAAAGACTTTCTTACGCACTGGATTTAGACAATACAAGCACAGGCAGTGGCGATGCTTACGCCGGCGGCTATATGATCCTGCGTTATCTTGCCAAACAAGCCGCTGAACAAACTTCAACACTTCCCGCGCTCGGCGATGTAACAGTTAGAGTTAATTTAACCGGCGCAGATAATACTTACTATTCAAATTTAACTTCAAAATCAAGCGTTGAACGCGCCGTAACTGCCGCCACAAGTTCAAATTACAGCGTCGGCAGTTCAGAAAATTATTCTTACACATTTTCGCCCGGTATTCGTCAGCAAGTTTATGCAACTGAGGATTCATGGACTTTTTCCGGAATTACAAGCAACAACAGTATTATCGCTGGCAGCGGCAATGATTCTGCAACTGTTATTGGCGAATATAATAAAATTTATCTCGGCGAAGGCAATGATAATGTTTCAATCGTTGGCAACAACAACACAATTACCACCGGCGAAGGTAATGATTCTGTTTTAATTTATTCCGGCGTTCAAAGTGCCACAATTACTGATTTTGACGTTGCAAAAGATTGGCTTTACCTTTCAAGTGCCGTAAGTAATGTAACTTATTCTGACGATTCAATAATTTTGGGCAATACCACAATTTATCTTGATAACTACAATGATATTTCTGATTTCTTTGATATGAATATTCGCAACGGCAGAACTAACACTACTTTAGGAAAATTATTGGGCGTTGAAAGTTTTGACTGGAGCGCGGGAACTTATTACTTTTTGCTTGACGGTTATGAATATTGGGAAATTTCAACAGGCGTGACTGTCTTTACAAATATACCAAATGAAAATTACGCAAAAGTTACAATCGCCCGAAACGGCAATATAACTATAGAAAATACAGAAAATATTCCGGACGGCTGGGAAATTGCTTTGTATCTTCCGGACAGAAATTCACATAATTTAACTATTGGGGATCATTCTTTCAAATTTACAAATTCTGCAAGATTTATAGATTCTTATGCAAGCTACGGAGAATTTGTTATTACTGACAATTTTTATTTCATTGATTGGATAGATGATGGTACATTTAAAAAATTATCTTACAGTGGCAGCGGGACTCTTAATGCTTATAATTCTGATTATTTAACCATTGAAAATTTCAACGTAAATGAGGCTATTGTCATAACTTACGATAATATTACTGAATCTTATATAGCTACCGGCGAATACATTTACAAAACAGTTTCTGTAGCAACTTATGACGGCAATAACAAAATTTCTGAAGAAGTTACACTATATACAACAGAATATAATTCCACATTTTCTTTTGAAGAAACAGATCCTTTAAGTGAAACCGGATATTATATAAAAGATTATCAAAATTCCACGATAAAAATTTTGCGCGGCACTTTTGAAAATGAACATACTTTCAGCATTCTTTCTGCGTCAAATGGAATTACTTTGCTGTTGAATGACGATAACGAAATTGTAGGAATTGATAATTTTGATGAAGACGAAAGTATTTACATTGACGGCATACTTTATACACTTACCGGCGGCAAAATTATTCGTGAAGATGAAAAAATTTACAGCGGCGATTTTGAAGAATTTATTTCAAATTTAAGCAATGATGATTATTGGCAAGTTATTACAAGTTTTAGCAATACAGTTATTTCCGGCGAAATGTATCTTACCGGCACTGAGGCGGCAGAAAGTTTTTCATTTAGCAAAGTTACTATTGCAAGCGGCGGTGTTTTGAATCTTGACGCAGAGGGCGGCAATGATACTGTTTCTGTTGAAAATATTTCAATAAATAGCGGTTACGTAACTTTCAGCGGCAGTTCAGATAATGATTCTCTTTCAGTTTCAAAAGTTACAATCACCGGCGGCAATTTGGGAATTGCGGGCGATTCCGGCGCAGATACAATTTCTGTTAATAATGTAACAATTTCTAACAGCGAAATTGATGCTTACGGCGGCACGGATAAAGATACAATTTCTGTAAGTAATGTTTCTGTCGGAAATGGCGGCAATTTTTATATTCCGGGAAATTATGGCGAAGATTCACTTACTGTTTCAAATGTTACAATTTCCGGCGGAAGTGTTTATATTAGGGGCGATGATAGCGACGATACAATTTCTGCTACAAATATTAAAGTCAACAGCGGCAATTTAGAAATTTCCGGCGGCAATGGCTCGGAAAAAATTTCTGTCAGCAGCATTACCGGCAATGATAAAGTTTCAATTTATGGCGATTATTCAACTGAAAGTACAGATGATGGCAACGATAATATTTTTGTTACAAATTCAAGCGGAATTAAAATTTATTCCGGTGGCGGTACAGATACTTTGACATTTGGCGGCAGTGTTACGGCTACAATCGGCGATTTTTCGGCGAATGATATTATTTCTTTGAGTAGCGCAGTTTCGGCGGCAGATTTTGCAAACGGCGTTTTAACTTTCGGCAATGTCAATCTTAATTTGAATGGGATTAGCGATATTTCAAATTATGAAGGCGTCGTAGTTGTCAATGGCACTACAAGGACAACTTTGGGCGATTTATTGACACCTACGGGCTGGAAAGTTTCAAACGGCGTTGCAACTTTTGGCAATTTAATTACAATTTCCGGCTTGAGTACCTCTGCAACTGCTGATGATATTTCTTTGAATGATAAAACTGTTACAATTTCTGCAAACGCCCTTAATCAAAATAACACCGTTACAATTACAAGCGGCTACACTTTGCAACT
>CALGGV010000101.1 GCA_937915725.1 uncultured Selenomonadales bacterium | reverse complement strand
GGGGCGATATTCGCGCAAGTAAAAAATCTACAGGCAAAAAATAAAGCGCGTGATAGCAATTCTCTTACTCATCGAATTGCAGGGGCGATATTCGCGCAAGTAAAAAATCTACAGGCAAAAAATAAAGCGCGTGATAGCCATTCTCTTACTCATTGAATTGCAGGGGCGATATTCGCTCAAGTAAGTTTGATAGTAAATATAACATTAAACAAGGGGGAATGTTTTTTGAAAAAGGCGTGGAAAATTTTAGGCGTTGCACTGTCTTTAATTGGAATTTTTACAGCAACGCCAAACGCCGATGCAAAACGTAAAAATGAACCGGAAAAAATTTTATACATTCCGCACGATAACCGCCCGGTTGTTGTTGAACAAACTATTGAAGTTATTGAACGCGCCGGTTATAAAGTTATTACGCCGCCGAAAGAAATTTTGGGCAGCCGTGAAGATTTTGGCAACCCCGACAGATTGTGGGAATGGTTAGACAGAAATACTAAAAAAGATATAAAAGCCGCCGTCATTTCTTCAGACGCTATGCTTTACGGCAGTTTAATTTCTTCCCGCAAGCACAATTACGACAAGCAGTTGATTTTGGAACGCGCCGAACTTTTCAGAGATTTTCGCAAGAAAAATAAAAAATTGCCAATTTACGTTTTCGGCTCCATAATGAGAACGCCGCGCAATGCTCTTTCTTCCGGTTACGAGGAGCCGGATTATTACAGGCATTACGGCGCAAATATTTTCCGCTATACCGCGCTGATTGATAAATTGGAAGTTGAAGGCTTGACGCCGCGTGAAAATAAGGAAATAGTTTTTCTGCAAAAATTAATTCCGGAGCGTGCGTTGAATGATTGGCAGGAACGGCGGGAAAAAAATTTTGAGGCTAATGAAAAATTAATCGATATGGCTAATGAAAAAATTTTCGATTGTCTTTTGTTGGGGCGTGACGATAACGCGCCTTTTTCTCAAACTCATATGGAAGGGCGAAATTTGGCAAAGTACGGCGAAAAAATTACTAAAAATAGGTATCAGACAATCGCCGGAATTGATGAAATGGGCTTAATACTTTTGACGCGGGCAATTCACGACCATACAAACGATAAAACTTCGGTTTTTGTTTCCTACAACACGGGCGCGGGCGGCAAAACTATTCCTACTTATTCTGATGAAAGTATTGACGATTCCATTAACGCAGAATTTTTGGCACTTGGCGCAAATCGTGTTTATGATGCCTCTCGCGCAGATTTTATTTTGGCGGTAAATACTAATCCCGACGGCAAAACTTATGAGGCGATAAGCCCGTTAAATAATTCAATCGCCAGGGAAGGTACAAATTCTTTTGTAAACAGCGTTCAAAGTTATTTAAATAGCGGAGCGAAAGTTTCAGTTGCCGATATTTCCTTTGCTAACGGCGCAGATAACGCAATGCTTGAGAAATTGAAAAATCAAAAAATGCTTTTTAAATTGCATTCTTACGCGGGCTGGAATACTGCTACAAATTCAACCGGCTCTGCTCTTTCGACGGGGATTTTGGCAAAAAAAATGAGCTCCAATGATAAAAATCAGCTTTTATTTACACGCTACCTTGACGATTGGGCTTATCAGGCGAATATTAGAAATATTGTTTCTGCGCAGTTGAATTGGATTAACGGCGAAGGTTATTATAATTCTTTGGACGAAAAAAAATATGACGCCGCCGCGTGGTGTGAACAAATGCTTACTTATTTTGTTAAGAATAATTTTTCTGAAGTTAGATTAAAAGATAAAATTCGTGTGCAATTTCCGTGGAACAGAATGTTTGAAAGTGAAATTAGTTTTGAATAAAAAAACCTCGACCACTTTTTGTGACCGAGGCATTTTTTTTATCGCCAAAAATTAAATAGCGCGTTGAATTTTTCCGGAACGAAGGCAACGAGTGCAAACATTAACACGTTTAATTTCGCCGTCAACAACAGCGCGTACACGTTGAATATTCGGTTTCCATTTACGTTTAGTTTTTAAATGTGAATGGCTGACGTTCATACCTGACATAGTACCTTTATGGCAAATCTCGCAATATGCGGACATAGAAAATTCACTCCCTTCAAAAGTAACGCGCGTATTATATCACAGCTTTTTTACCGTTGCAAATTTTTTTTCTTAATTAATAATTTTTTGTTTATGTTATGTACTTTCTTTCTTTAGGATAAATAAGAGCAACGCACGCCTTGCAACCAAAGAAAAGGCGTCGCCCTGCGCGGTTGCGTAGCATGCGCGGTGTGGCGCGCTCTTTAGCAGCGTGCTCTCTAAAGCGTTTTTCGCGTCAAACAAAAAGTAGTTCAAAGTTCCAGCCGCGTTTTCTCACGTTTTCTTAGTCTTAAAGTCCCAAGCAAAAACGGAGTGCGGCGGGCTGTTTTACTTTTCTTAATCAATAATTTTTCTATTATAAATGTACTTTCTTGTCAATCGAAACAAGAAATTTGCTCTCGCGTTCAATTTTACAGGCAAAAACTAAGACGGCGCGGGACGTTAAAATTTCAACTAAAGGAAAAAAATCAACAAAATTGAAAGGAATAATCAAAATGAAACCAATAAATTTAAAAATGACGGCGTTTGAACCGTTTGCAAAAACCATTGAATTAGATTTTGAAAAAGGATTAGACGGCGAAAATTTTTTCTTGATACACGGCGCAACCGGCGCAGGTAAAACTTCAATTCTTGACGCTATTTGTTACGCGCTTTACGGCAGTAGCTCTGGTGGCGAACGTAACGGAAAAATGATGCGCTCCGAACAAGCCGCCGCAACCGTTCAAACTGAAGTTGAATTTACTTTTGCTCTCGGCGATAAAATTTACAAGATTAAGCGCGGTTTAAAATTCGGCAATTCAGACCCTACCGCCGAAATTTATTGCAACAATCTTTTACTTGAGAGCGGCGCAGTCAAAGTCAGCAAAATTGTTGCTGAAATTATCGGCTTTAAGATTGAACAATTCCGGCAGGTTATACTTTTACCGCAGGGCAGCTTTAAAAAATTTTTAACCGCAAATTCAAAGGAACGCGGCGAAGTCCTTAATACAATCTTTGACGCCAATTTTTACGCGCTGATTGAAAAACGTTTGAAAGAAAAGTCTGTTGACGCCGAAAAACTTTGCAAAGACCTTGAAACTCAACAAAAAAATTTGCAAAATGACGCCGCCGAAATTGGTAATATTCAAGATGAAAAAATTAACCTGCCTGCCTTGCTTGAAATTTTTACTGAAAATTTAAGCCGCTCCAAAAATAAAATCGCCGCCCTTAAAGTAAATTTGGATAAAGCAGTTGCAGATTTAACCGCCGCCGAAATTCTTAACAAAGAATTTGAAAACCTTGACGCCGCTCAAAAAAATCTTTCCAAAACTCAAGCCGCACTTGAAAAAATTTCTGCTGATTTAAAAGCCGCGCAAGCTGAATACGAAAAGCGCAAGTCTGAAGAAAATCTGCGCGACGAACTCAAAAATAAAATCGCCGAATTAACCAAAATAAAAATCGCTTTTACTGAACTGCAAGCCAAATATCAAGAATTGTTAAAAGCCCAAAAAGAAGAATTAGCCGCGCAGGAAAATTTAAAAAAATTGGAACGTCAGCAAAAAAAATGTGAAGAAACTCTCGAAGGTTTAAAAAATCAAGCGTCAAAATTGCAGGACGCGGACGCAAATTTTGTAAAAGCCGCCCAAAAACTCAAAGACGCGCAGGAATACGAAACTTGCAAAAAAGAAATTGCCCGCCTTAAAAAAGAATTCGGCTTATCTCAAAAACGTTTCCACATTGCACAAAAAAATTTCGACGCCGCCCAAAAAGAATTGAAACGCTTGCAACTTGTTCAGAAAATGTGCACTGCCGCAAAATTAGCTAAAGATTTAAAGGACGGCGAACCTTGCCCCGTTTGCGGCTCCATGCACCATCCTAACCTTGCCGTTACTAATGAAATTATTCCTACTGATGAAGAAATTGAACGCGCCGAAACTTTTCTTAACAAAAAACAAATCGAACTTGACGCCGCCAAACGCGGAATTACTGCGATTGAAGAAAAAATTAACGCGCAGAAAAATTTACTTGAAAAATTTGTTGACGTTGTGGAAATTAAAGCGGCTGAAACTTTTTACAATGAAACTAAACAAGCCACCGAAAATTTGAAAATTTGCCGCGAAAGAATCCTCAAGGGGGAAACTTTCACAAAAAATGTTGTCGAAAAAGTTAAAACTGCGCGCCTTGACTTAGAAAATAAAACTCGTACTGTAGAAAAATTGCGCGGTATCGTCGAAGAAAAAAGAGCGCAAATTCCGCCGGCTTTTTTGATTGATTTAAATAAAATTTCGCAAGATTTACGCGCCGCGCAAACTCAAAAAGAAAATCTTGACGCCGCGTGGCAAGCCGCCGAAGATATTTTTCACAAAAGTGAAAAGGAATTTTCCGAATGTCAAGGCAAAGTTACAGCCGCCCAAAATTCTTTCAATGACGCCGCCAAAAAAATTGCAGGCAAAACGCCGCCCAATATCCCCGATTTTAAAAATAAAAAAATCCTCGCACAGGATAATTATACTGCCGCCGTTACTGAATCTGCCAAACTTGAGAATAATTTGAATCGCCTGCAGGATATTTCCAAAAAACTTGAAATTCTTAGCGCAGATTTAAACGCCGCCAACAAGGATTATCAAATTTGGAAAAAACTTTCTGACGTGGCAAACGGTACTATTTCCAAAATTACTTTTCAACGCTACTACTTAAATTCTATTTTCAACGAAATTATTTTTGAGGCAAATGAACGCCTTGAAAGAATGAGTGGCGGGCGTTATCGTTTTCGCAACGAAAGAAACGAACTTTCACGCCAAAAACTCGAAGGCTTAAATTTGGAAATTTTGGACGCCTACACCGGCACGGCGCGCCCCGTCGAAACTTTAAGCGGCGGTGAATCTTTTTTGGCGTCATTAAGTTTGGCGTTGGGCTTGGCGGCTGTCGTCAAAAATACTGCAGGCGGGATTAAACTCGACACGATTTTTATTGATGAAGGTTTTGGAACTTTGGACAATGAAACTTTAGATATTGCAATGAATGCCTTGACAGATTTACAGAGCGGCGGACGTCTCGTAGGAATTATTTCGCACGTTGACGAATTGAAACGCCGCGTACCTGTTCGATTGGAAGTTGTCAAAACTAAAACCGGCAGTACCGCCTATTTTGCAAGATAAATTTTTGGAGGTGTTCAAATTCAATGAAAATTTATTTGGATAATTGCTGTTACAATCGCCCTTTCGATGACCAAACGCAAATAAAAATTCATCTTGAAACTATTGCAAAGTTGCACATTCAGAATCAAATTAAGCGCGGCTTTTACAATTTAGTTTGGTCTTACATTTTGGACTACGAAAATAAAAATAATCCCTATGACGATAAAAAATTTCAAATTGCAAATTGGCGGTTCATTGCGAAGGAAAATATTTCTGAAGAAAATGAGAAAATTATTTTGACGGCTGAAAAATTGCAAGCAGAAAAAAATTTTAAAACTTATGACGCCTTGCACATTGCCTGCGCGATTTTTGCAAACTGCGATTATTTTATTACCGTCGATAAAAAATTATTGAATACGCCTGTTAATGAAATTAAAATTGTAAGTCCAATAAATTTTTTGCAGGAGGTTGAATAAATGTTTACTGAAACTGACAACTCAATCAGATTAGCCGGAATGAAAATTTTGAATGAAAAACTCGGAACGGTTGACGCCGAAAGATTTATTTCATTGATAAAACGTGAAAATTTTGACTACACAAAGTGGCGCGAAGAAAATTTGAATCAAAATATTTCTGTTCGTGAATTGAGCAAAAAAGCCACTGAATACGCTAAAAATTTAAAATCGTAATTTTGGAGGTATTCAAATGCCTAGTTTAAATTGGTTAGGAAAAGACAAAGTTATTACTTATCATCAGCACGTACCGTTTCATTTCTTAGACAAAAAATTTTCAGTCGGCAATTCTGACAACAAAATTATTCACGGCGATAATTTAATTGCGCTGAAAAGTCTTTTGCCGCGCTATGAAAATAAAATCAAATGTATCTATATCGACCCGCCTTATAACACAGGCAACGAAAATTGGATTTACAATGACAATGTTTCAGACTCGCGCCTTCAAAAATGGTTAGGGCAGGTTGTAGGCAAGGAAGGCGAAGATTTAACGCGGCACGATAAATGGCTCTGTATGATGTACCCGCGCCTTAGACTTTTGCAAAAACTTTTGGCTAATGACGGCGCAATTTTTATTTCTATTGACGATACTGAACTTTTTAATTTAAAATTTGTTTGTGATGAAATTTTTGGCGTAAATAATTTTATCAGTAATATTTCTAACGTGAATAAACCTTCAGGGCGAACATTCAGTAAATTTGTAGCAACGGCGCACGAATATATTTTGATTTACGCAAAAAATATTGATTCTTTAACGTGGAAAGGATTTAAACCTGAAGAAAAAGTTACAAAACGATTTAACAAAATTGACAAGGACGGGCGCAAATATCGTGAAACTGATTTAAGAAAAACTGGCGATTTTGATTTAAGGGAAGACCGCCCAAATTTATTTTATTATTTTTACTACAATGAAATGACAGGCGATTTTTTCCCTGATACTGAAGATAAAGTGTTACTCGGCTATATTCAAATTAAGCCAATTCGCGCAGACGGTATGGAAAGTGTTTGGCGTTGGAGTATCGACTTAGCAAGGCAAAATTTATCTGCCATATTTCCAAAATATTTGCCAACAAGAAAAGTTTGGAGCGTAATGCAAAAAGATTATTTAGACGACAAAGAATTTGTAAAACCAACAAGCTCTTGGACTTTCAAAGATGTAAACAGCGAACGCGGCACTGAAACTTTTATAAATTTAGGCTTTGATAAAAAAGATTTTCCAAAACCAAAACCTGTTGGAACTGTTGAAAGAATTTTGCAACTTGCGACAGAAAAAAATTCAATCGTGCTTGACAGTTTTGCAGGGAGCGGCACGACTGCCCACGCAGTTATAAATTTGAACAAACAAGACGGCGGCAACCGCAAATTTATTCTGATAGAATTGAATGACTACGCAGAAAATATTACAGCCGAGCGCGTTAAACGGGTAGGCGGCGAATTTACATTTTACGAAATAGGCGAAAAACTTTTTGACGAAGATGGCTTTTTAAATGAATCTGTACCGCTTGAAAAAATTTTTGACTATATTTATTTCAGTGAAACTGGCAAAAATTATGTACCGAGTGAGGAAAAAAATTTATTGGGCTTAGACAATGACACGGCTTATTATTTCTTTGAAAATTTGAGTTGGACAGCCCTCGCGCAGATTAAAACCCGCGCCGAAAATTACGTTATCTACGCCGAAAGTTGCAACCTTAGCGATAACGAATTAATGAAATACCGAATAACTTTTAAACAAATTCCATTCGACGTTAGAAAATATTAAAAATTTCTTCCCTGCAAAGCGGGGATTTTTTTTGCAATAAAAATTTTTTTCAAAAACTAATTGATAATTTTTATTAAGTTTGATATAATTCTCAAATGAAATTGTATCATATTTAAAAATTTTTTAGAGTTGGTGATAAAATGACATTGAAAGATACAACCGCCGGGATGACGGTAAGAATTGACGAAGTAGAAGAA
This sequence comes from uncultured Selenomonadales bacterium, assembly GCA_937915725.1. Classification (GTDB taxonomy): domain Bacteria; phylum Bacillota; class Negativicutes; order Selenomonadales; family Selenomonadaceae; genus Quinella. The sequence continues at coordinate 24,028 of CALGGV010000101.1, read as the reverse complement.
TCGCCGTTAAAACAGCGTTTAATGACAATGGGCTTAATTCCGGGTACGAAAGTTGAAATTTTAAATTCCGCGCCAATGGGCGATCCTATTGCAATAAGAATCCGTTCATATAATTTGGCAATGCGTAAGGACGACGCGGCGAATATTCAAGTAACAGCAATTTAAGGGAGTGATAAAATGTCTGCAATTTCAGTGGCTTTAACGGGGAATCCGAATACCGGTAAATCGACAATTTTTAATGAACTTACCGGCGCACGCCAAAAAATCGGCAACTGGCCCGGCGTTACAGTCGATAAAAAAGTTGGCGTGATTGACTACAAAGACAGAAAAATTTCGGTCGTCGATTTACCCGGCACTTATTCAATCAATGCGCGTTCGCAGGAAGAAAAAGTTGTCAGCGACTATTTCGCCGAAAATAAACCTGATATTGTCGTAAATATTATTGACGCCTCCAACATTTCCCGCAATTTATTTTTGACTGTTCAGCTTATGGAGCAGGGAATACCGCTGATAATAAATTTAAATATGATGGACGAGGCAAAACGTCACGGAATTAAAATTGACGAACATAAACTTGAAAAAATGTTCGGTATGCCCGTTACAAATACCGTCGGACGCAGTAATAAAAGCGTGCGCGTACTTTTGGACGTTTTCACAAATACACGAATGGCGAATTATCAGCCGAGTGAAATTTTTAAACAACACATTGACAGAATCAACGCAATTAAAGCAAGCGGACAATCGCCGGAAAAAATTGACGAAGAAATTATAACTGCACGCTATGATTTTATTGATAAAGTTATGGCGGAGGTAGTAACGATTAGCGCGGCTAGCCCTTCACTTACAGATAAACTTGATAAATATTTGGCAAACGGCGTAACTTCGCTTGTGATAATGATTGCGGCGTTTTACCTTATGTTTCAAATTGCGTTTGAATGGATAGGGCAACCTTTGGCAGATATGCTCGGTGAATGGTTTGAAGAAACTGTAGCACCGGCGGCGGCAGAGGCAATGACAAGCGCGGGCGTTGCAGATTGGATGCAAGCATTGGTAGCAGATGGCGTTATTGTAGGCGTCGGCGCGGTTTTAAGTTTTGTACCGCTGATTTTTACACTGTTTTTAATTTTGAGTTTTCTGGACGGTACGGGATATATGGCGCGTGTAGCGTTCGTAATGGATCCAATTATGCGTCGCGCAGGCTTAACCGGCAAAAGTATAATGCCGCTGATTATGGGCTATGGTTGCGGCGTTCCTGCGATTATGGGCGCACGTGCGCTTGACACTCACAAAGACAGAATGATTTCAATTTTAATCACGCCGTTTTTGACTTGCAGTGCGAAAGTTCCAATTATCGCCCTTTTCGCGGTAATGTTTTTCCCTGACAACGCGGGCGATGTAGTTTTTGTAATGTACGTTTTGGGCTTGGCAGTTGCAATTTTAATGGCGAAAGTTTTGGGTCATACGGTCTTCAATGAAAATCAATCAACATTCCTGCTTGAGTTGCCGCCGTATCGTTTACCTGATATTAAAACAGTTTTGCTTGAAACGTGGGACAAAGGCAAAGGCTACATTATTAAAGCCGGTACGATAATTTTTGCAATGACGGTTTTAATTTGGTTCTTGAGTAATTTCAATGGCGAAGGTATGACTGAAGAAACAGATCAAAGTTACCTTGCGTCGATAGGCGGCGCGGCGTCAACACTTTTTGCGCCACAAGGTTTTGACACGTGGGAGGCAGGCGCGGCAGTTGTCACAGGCTTAGCGGCGAAAGAGGCGGTTGTCTCAACAATCGGAGTTTTGTACGGCGCGGACGAAGATTCGGTTGACACTGACGACGCGGACGGAACGGCTGACGTTTTAATGAAAACTTCAATGGCTACAGCTTTTACACCTTTGGCGGCGTTGGCTTTTATGGTATTTACGCAACTTTACAGCCCGTGTGTAACTGCACTCGGTACGATTAAAAAAGAGGCGCAAAGTTGGAAATGGATGGGCTTTGCATTTGTTTACACCTGCGCGGTTGCGTGGATTGCGTCAATGCTGGTTTATCAAGTTGGCAGATTATTGGGTTTTGAATAAAAAAATTGCTGAATCACTTTAGGCAAGAGGCAGAAGGCAGGAGGCAAAAGTTTTGCAATTCCCTACTGCCTCTTTACTTTTGCCTACTGCCTTAAATCGACTGAAAGGAGATTTTTCCAATGACAGCAACAATAATTTTGGGAATTGTAATAGCGGCGTTGCTTGCCAATGCTTTAAGAATTATGTACAAAAGTTTTTTCAAAGGCGAGGCGGCGTGCTGTAGCAGTGGCGGCGGCAGTGGTTGTAACGGTTGCCCAATGAAAAAAGCGATTGACACAAACTATAAAAACCGCGTAGAACAGATAGAAAAATTCGAAATTCAGCGCACTATTGATGTTGACGGTATGACTTGCGATAATTGCGTTTTTAAAGTGATACGCGCGCTTGAAAAAGTTGACGGCGTGCAAATTGCGGCGGCAAGTCTTGAAAAACAATCTGCACAAGTCGGCTTAACCAAAAATATTTCTGCTGAAGTCCTGCGCGAGGCAATAGAAAAAGCAGGTTACCACGCAGGCGCAGTTACAATTTAAAAATTTATAGAAGTAGTAAAAAAAATCGATTTTTTGGCGGAAAATATCCACGACAAGCCGCCTTTCTCACTGCTTATGACAAATTATATTACAAACTAAAAAAACTGCCGTATTTTTGAAATTTACGCACTTGAAATTAAAAAGGGTTGGGGATTTTTCCCTAGTCTTTTTTTATTGATTTTAAGGAAGATTATAGCCAAAATTAGCCGCCTAAATTATATTACAAACTAAAAAACTACCGTATTTTTGAAATAAATGCGCTTTAAACTAAAAAACCCCGTTACCTAAGTAGCGGGATTTTTTTTTTATATTTAAACACGTACCTTGCAAATTAGAATTCAGGCAAGAGGCAAAAGGCAAAAGGCAAAAGTTTTTACTACTGCCTACTGCCTCTTTACTACTGCCTTATTATTGGCGTTTATACGCGCTGATTTTAGCGTAGTGCTTTTTGAAAAATTCCTCTGCAACTTGCGGGAAAAGTGCATAGCTTAAAACGTCTTCATCAGTAGGATTGAGGAACCCTTTATTAATAAGTTCGTCCTTGAATTGTGCGAAAGTTTCAGCCTTAGCATCTTCAACAGAGCAATCTTCAATAATTTGATCTTCCGGAATACCGAGCGTGTTAATGATAAAGTTTCTGTCAACCGGTACAGGCGTTCTGCCAAATTTGCCGCGTACCAAGTCTTTAAATTCATTTGGAACCATTTTATAGCGTTCGCCCGTCATAACGTTGAAAGTTGCCATTGTACCGACAATTTGACTTGACGGCGTAACAAGCGGCGGATAACCTGCATCTGCGCGAACTTTCGGCATTTCGTCCAACAAGTCTTGATATTTATCTTCCATACCTGCCTCTTTAAGTTGGTTAGCAAGGTTAGACAACATACCGCCGGGAATTTGGAAGTCTAAAACATTAACATTGACATCGAAGTAGCCTTTCAAGCCAAATTCTTTGATAAGTTCAGCCTTGACGCCCAAGAAATGTTTAGCAATAGGCGTCATAGCTTGACGATCTAAGCCTGTATCGCGTTCCGTACCTTTCAACATTGCAACGATAGTTTCAGTGCAAGGTTGCGAAGTATCGCAGGAAAAGGGCGAAAGTGCACAGTCAACAATATCAACGCCCGCCTCAATCGCTTTTAAATATGTGGCGTGTCCAAAACCGCTTGTGCAATGTGTGTGCAGTTCAACGGGAATATCAAGCGCGGCTTTAAGTTTACGAACTAAATCATCTGCGGCGTAAGGCGCAAGTAAGCCGCTCATATCTTTAATACAAACTGAATGACAGCCCATTTCTTGCAATTCTTTAGCAAGTGCCACGAACATTTCATTTGTATGCACAGGGCTGATAGTGTAAACCAAACAGCCTTGAACTTCCGGCTTTTCGGGACAAGCAAGCGCGGCTTTAATTGCAACGCGCAAATTTCTAACGTCGTTAAGTGCGTCAAAAATTCTGAAGACGCCAATACCATGTGCGGAGGCGTGCTGTACAAATTTTTCTACAACGTCGTTTGAATAATGATTATAACCCAAAAGATTTTGTCCGCGCAACAACATTTGAATTGGAGTTTTCAAATTTGCCTTAAGTTTGTCGAGGCGTTCCCACGGATCTTCGTCCAAAAATCTTAAACAAGTATCAAAAGTTGCGCCGCCCCACGCCTCCAATGCTTTATAGCCGATTTTGTCCAAACTTGCAAGCATTGGCTCCATTTGACGATAACGCATTCTTGTTGCGCACAAAGACTGATGACCGTCGCGCAGGACTGTTTCCATTATCTGTAACGGTTTTGCCATTTTAACACGCTCCCCTAAAAATAAATTGTACGAAAATTCTTTTTAGAAATTATAAAATTTGCAAGCCGCGCTGTCAATAAATCTTTTTGCAAAATTTCTATATCAATACTTAAAAAAGGATTATTTTTACGCTGCGCAGAATATTAAAAAAAAATCTTAAGGAGTGATAATTTTGCCAATAAAAATCCCAAATAACTTGCCCGCCACAAATATTCTTGAAAACGAAAATATTTTTGTAATGAACGCGGCGAGAGCCTACGCGCAAGATATTCGCCCGCTGAAAATTTTGATTTTAAATTTAATGCCTATAAAATCTGTCACTGAAACTCAACTTTTGAGACTTTTGGGAAATACTCCACTACAAGTCGAGGTTGATTTTATTTACACTGCAACTTATACGCCTTCTCACACTTCAAAAGATTATCTGACTGAATTTTACGGTACTTTCAAAGACATTAAGCACAAAAAATACGACGGCTTTATAATTACGGGCGCGCCGGTTGAACTTATGGATTTTGAAGACGTTGCATATTGGTCTGAACTGGTAGAAATTATGGAATGGAGCAAAAGTCACGTTTACTCGACTTTTCATATTTGTTGGGGCGCGCAAGCCGGCTTGTACTATCATTACGGCTTGCAAAAATATATTTTAGATGAAAAAATTTCCGGCGTTTACAAGCACAAACTCTGCGTTAAATATGAAAAACTTTTTCGCGGCTTTGACGATGAATTTTTTGTGCCACATTCCAGAAACACTGAAGAAAGAATTTCTGATATTGAAAAAGTTCCCGCGCTAAAAATTTTGGCAGTTTCTGAAGATGTTGGAGTTTATATCGTTGCAAATTTGGAAAGGCGGCAATTTTTTATAACCGGACACGCCGAATACGATCCTTACACTTTGAAAAACGAATATGAACGGGATTTACGCGCCGGTCTCAACCCCAAAATTCCTCAAAATTATTTTCCAAATGACAATCCTAATTTGGAACCTGTTGTAAAGTGGCGTTCGGTTGCTCACTTGCTTTTTGCTAATTGGTTGAATTATTATGTTTACCAAGAAACTCCATACGAAATTGATTCTATTGGTTGAGGTGTTGCAGATGAAAAAATTTTTAATTGGAATACTGGCGGCGATTATAATAATTTTTCAACCGGCGATAATTTTCGCTACACCTAAAGTTGAAATTCCTGAAGAAATTTATAAATGGATACAATCTACGCCACGCGGCAATTACTATTTTAACTATCAAGTTTGCGGCTACAAAATCAATGATGACGGCACGCTGGATTTAAATATTTTGGAAGTACCGACAATTTGTACTTACGATAACATTCAAATTGATGACGTTATTCAAAAAAGGCGTTGGCGCGGTAAATCGACACGCGGCTATAACAATTTGATTGGGCGCGCAGATTATCTTGTATTCAATTTTGAACGTGCTACTGTTCAAATTGTGCGTCGCGCAGATTTAGATCACACTTTCACAGAATTAGATTACGATACTTCCGGCGAGCCTATTAAACTTTCTGAAATTGCGGAAAAAGATATTTCCTGCAAATTTTACCGTGAAATTTTAAAATGGGTACGTGAAAATAACGATTGGGTTATAAAACGTTCACGCGGCAAATTATCTGCAAAAGATTCAAAACTTAAATCTTCAGATATGCCTATTTTCAAAATTACTTTGCCCGGCAATTAAATTTTTTTTGCAAAGTAAAAATCCGCCGCTCTTTTGAGTGACGGACTTTTTTATTTGGGAAATTAGTTAAAAATTATTTGAGGTTGGTAAGATATTCCTTAATCTTGTCGCCATCTTCCATATTCATAACTTCAGCAAGAATTTTCTTAGCTTGAGTAGAAGTGAAATTGCGAATACGTTCTTTGACGCGCGGAATTGAAGGAGCACTCATTGAAAGTTCTTTAATACCCATAGCCATTAAAATAAGAGCCGCGTTGGGGTCGGACGCCATTTCGCCGCACATTCCAGCCCATTTGCCTTCTTTGTTTGCAGATTCAATCGTGCGTTGAATGAGTCTCAAAACTGCAGGATTGAAATGATTGTAAAGGTAAGAAATTTGAGCGTTGCCGCGGTCAACAGCCAAAGTATATTGTACAAGGTCGTTTGTACCGATGCTGAAGAAGTCAACATATTTTGCAAGCACGGGAGCCATAACAGCCGCCGCCGGAGTTTCAACCATGATACCAACTTGAACATCTTGTGCAAATTCTTTGCCTTCGTGAGCAAGTTCCATTTTTGCATTTTCGACAAATTGTTTAGCGTCGAGGAATTCTTTAACGTTGATAACCATTGGGAACATAATCGCCGCTTTACCGAAAACGCCGGCGCGGAGAATTGCCTTTAATTGCGGCATAAATAAATCTTTGCGTTGCAAGCTGATACGAATTGCGCGGTAACCTAAGAAAGGATTTTCTTCCTTGTCAACTTGAATGTAGGGAAGGGGTTTATCGCCGCCAATGTCCATTGTACGAATTACGCACAAATTGCCGTTACATTTTTCAACAGCTGCTTTATATTCTTTGAATTGGTCTTCTTCTTTTGGAACGTCAGATTTACCCATGAAAACAAATTCAGAGCGGAAAAGTCCTACGCCGTGTGCGCCGTAATTATTGGCGGCGTCAACGTCAGCAGGGGAGCCGATATTTGCTGCAAGGATAACTTCTTTACCGTCTTTTGTGGTTGCAGGAAGAGTTTTAAGGCTTGCATAGTAAATTTTGAGTTCTTCTTGTTTTTTAATTTTTTCGTCGTAGCTCTTGCGTTCTTTGTCGGTAGGACGAATTAAAATTTCGCCTGTTTCGCCGTCGAGAATAGCTGGATCGCCGTCAGCCATCTTTTTAATTCCGTCGCCAACACCAACAACTGTAGGAATAGCGCGGGTTTTTGCGATAATAACTGCGTGCGCGGTTGTGGAGCCTGCGCCGAGAATAACGCCTGCGATTTTGTCTGTGGGAAGTCCTGCAATAACGGAAGGTTCAATTTCTGTACCGGCAACAATTACTTTACCTTCAATTTCAGGTTCTTTGATACCGAGCAGGAATTTTGCAATACGTTTACCAACGTCGCGCATATCTACTGCACGTCCGCGGAAATATTCATCTTCCATTTCTTCAAAAACTTTTGCTTGAGTTTCGTAAGCATCGAGGACAGCCTTTGGTGCGGAGCCGCTTTTTTCGAGTTCTTCGGCTATTGCGCCGCTCATTGCGGGGTCTTCAACCATCATTCTGTGCGCTTCAAGAATACCGGCTTGTTCCTTTAAGCCTTTTTCGTTAAAGTCTTTGATACTCTTTTGAAGATTTTCGGCAACTTGAATTAAAGCGTCGGCGGCTTTTTTCTTTTCGGCGTCGAGTTTACCGGGTTTATAGTTCACAAGAAAACTATCGAGGTTTTGACCGGCGAGCAAAATTTTACCTACGGCAATGCCGGAAATTACGCCCTTACCTTTTACTGTATCTGCCATTAAAAATTTCCCTCCTATGCTGATAGTAAAAGAGGAGGCGGCTTTTTATAAAAACCTCCTCCTCCGACGAAAATTTCTTCGCCTAGTTATTCTTACTCTTCGCCAAATTTGCTGTCAACGAGGTCAACCAAAGTTTTTACAGCGTCTGCTTCATCCGGACCATCTGCGGAAATTGTAATTTCGGTGCCGTTGCTCAAGCCCATGCTCATGATCATGAGAATGCTTTTTGCGTCAACTTTTTTGCCTTTTGCCGCAATTTGAACTTTGGATTTAAATTTTCCTGCAGTCTGTACGAATACAGAGGCGGGGCGTGCATGAATACCGGTTTTGTTTTGGATGGTGGTTGTTTTTTCTGTCATTTAAAAATCTCTCCTTGTAAAAAAACTTTTACTAACGTTTGACTTTTGGCGGCTTAAACCGTCAATCGCCTTTTCTGAAATTTACTATTCGCCGTGCCTTTAAATCTTCCTGCCTTTCAGATTAAATACATTAAAAATTTTTTGAAAATTTTTGTAAAGGTTTTACTCCATTATTGACGAATTTATTTTGAAAAACTTTTTTCTCAAAAATTATTGGTAAATTGTAAATGACTTACAAAAAAAACAGTAAAAATGCCGCTGTCATTTTGTGCAATGAGCGGGTGATAAGTTGAAACTATTTGAAATTTTTGACGTTTGGAAAATTGGAATTATAGCAAAAAGCGCGTATTTTAGAGAGCGCGCCTCACCACTTGGCGGCGATTCTGCGAATTTGAGGAGCAAAAAAATTTCTTCCTTCTTTTAAGGAAAGAATTGCCGTATTAAAAAAAATAATCTTACAAAAAATTTTTTTATGAATGGAGACGCTATGCATAATATTTTACAATCAATTCTCAAAGATGAAACTATTAAAGATATTTCCGCCAATTTTTCACGGCACAAAGAATTTTTAATTTACGGATTAACTGTAGTATGTTTACAAATGAAAAATTAAAAGGCGCGCAAGGACGCCCGCCGCACTTCGTTTTTGCCTGTAACCTACAAATTTCGGTAACGTGAGAAAACGCGGCTGGAACTTTGAACTACTTTTTGTTTGACGCGAAAAACGCTAAGAGAGCACGCTTTTGCTACGCAAAACCGCGCAGGGCGTCGATTCTTTCTTTGCTAGGCGTTTCTTTCTTCTAAAGAAAGAAATGCCGACTTGTTAAATTTTAAAACTTTGTAAACAATTTCTAGAACTCAAAAAGTTACCGCCATTGCTGCGGCGTTCGCCCAAAATCCTTATTTTGAAAAACTTTTTTCTCAAAAATTTTTTTACGAATGGAGACGCTATGCATAATATTTTACAATCAATTCTAAAAGATGAAACTATTAAAGATATTGCCGCCAATTTTTCACGGCACAAAGAATTTTTAATTTATGGATTAACCGGCACTCAAAAAGTTACCGCCATTGCTGCGGCGTTCGTCAAAAATCCCCGTCCAACAATTATCATTGTCAGTGATAGAGAAAAAATTTCTGCGTGGCAAGATGATTTAGCCGCACTCCTTCCAAAAATTGAAATTGAAGAATTGCCCGAACTTGATTTATTTTCGGTCAATGGAACTGTAGGGATTGAACGCAAGGCGCGCCGTTTTGAAATTTTTACAAAAATTGCAAGTGGACAGCCAATTATAATTTTGGCAAGCACAATCGCCGCCGTTAAAAAAGATTTTTCACGTCAAAATTTTTCTATTAAATTGGAACTCGGAAAAAATTTTTCGCAGGAAGTTTTAATTTCAAAATTGGTAGAATTTGGCTACGAACGCGCAGACGAAATTGACGCTATAGGAAAATTCAGCGTGCGCGGCGGGATTGTCGATATTTTCGCCGTCAATGCCCAAAAACCTTACAGAATTGAATTTTTTGATGATACCGTTGATTCAATGCGTGAAATTAATTTTGAAACTTTGCGTTCAGAAAGAAATATTGAAGTTGCAAATATTTTGCCGATTATTTCCGGCGATACTAAAAAAGCGGAGCCTTTTACAATCTGCGCGGGCAATAACGGCACGGTTATTTTTGATGAACCTGCGCGAATTTTTGAGGCGATTGAAAAACTTGTCAAGGAAGATCCCGCCGTTAAAGAAAATATTTTTTCTTTTGAACAGCTGATAAAAAATTCTCGTGAAGGTTGTTTAATTTATACTTCACTGATGATGAAAAAAATCCGCGCCGCTGAACTTACTGAAACTTTTGGAATTACTGCCACAAATTCGCCCGCCTTTCAAAATCAGACAGAATTTTTTGTTTCTGAAATGAAACGCCAAATTGAAATGGGCAGAAAAATTTTTATAACTTTCGCCACACACCAAAAATTAAATCAAGTCAAAGAAATACTGCGCGAAAATCAAATTATCGGCGTAAATTTGGAAATGGGCGCGCTTACTGAAGGATTTATTTTGCCGACGGCGCAAATTGCAGTTTTAACAGAAAAAGATATTTTCGGCAGTCAAATTGAACGTCGAAAAATAAAAAGCCACGCAACCTACGCCGGCGATACAATTAAAAATTTTCGTGAAATAAAAGTTGGCGATTACGTTGTACACGCGGCTAACGGTATAGGAAAATATTTGGGCGTCGAAACTTTAGAGTTTGAAGGAATTCGCAAAGATTTTTTGCACATTCAGTACGGCGGTGGCGATAAACTTTATTTGCCAACTGACGCGGTACAATATTTGCAAAAATATATTTCAGATGACGACGCAACGCCGAAACTTTCAAATTTGGGTACGGGCGAATGGGCGCGGGCAAAATCACGGGCAAAATCTGCAGTTGAAGATATTGCAGAAAAACTTTTGGAAATTTATGCAAGGCGGCAAGCGGCGACAGGATTTGCATTTGAGCCGGACGACGCCACGCAAGCCGAATTTGAAGAAAAATTTCCTTACGAAGAAACGCCCGACCAATTACAAGCAGTCGAAGATGTAAAATCTGATATGGAAGATTTAAAGCCAATGGACAGGCTAATTTGCGGCGATGTCGGATTTGGCAAAACTGAAATTGCATTGCGGGCGGCGTACAAGGCGGCGATGAACGGTAAACAGGTTGCAATGCTCGTACCTACAACAGTTTTGGCGCAACAGCACTATCAAACTTTTTCAGAAAGATTTGCAGGATTTTTGCCGGTTGTTGACGTTATCTGCAGATTTCGTACGCCTAAGGAACAGCGAATTACAATGCAAAAAGTTCGCGCAGGGCAAGTCGATATTTTAATTGGAACGCATGCAATTTTAAATTCAAAAATCGAGTTCAAAGATTTAGGTTTAATAATTATCGACGAAGAGCAAAGATTTGGCGTCAAGCAAAAAGAAAAAATTCGCTCCATTTCTGACGGCGTGGATATTTTGGCAATGAGTGCAACGCCAATTCCGCGTACTTTGCATATGTCATTGGTTAGCGCACGTGATATGAGTTTAATTTCAACGCCGCCGGCTGAAAGATTTCCCGTTCAAACTTACGTAATTGAAGACAATGACGAAATTATTTCAGAGGCGATTAACCGTGAAATTAAGCGCGGCGGGCAAGTTTATTTTGTCTACAATAAAATTGAAACGATAGAATTTATGTTTACGCGGCTACAAGAATTAGTACCGGAGGCAAATATCAGAATTGCTCACGGACGACAATCTGACGCGATTTTAGAAAATATTATGATGGATTTTTACGAAGGAAAATTTAACGTTTTACTTTGCACAACGATTATTGAAAACGGCTTAGACGTTGCAAGCGCAAATACAATTATGATTTATGACGCGGATAATTTTGGACTTTCGCAACTTTACCAAATGCGCGGGCGCGTTGGGCGTTCAAGTCAAATGGCGTTTGCATATTTCATTCACAGGGCGCAAAAAGTTTTGACTGAAAATGCAGAAAAACGCCTTCACGCAATGAAAGAATTTGCACAACTCGGCGCAGGCTTTAAAATTGCAATGCGTGATTTAGAAATTCGCGGCGCAGGAAATTTACTTGGCGCACAACAACACGGACACATTGCAAGCGTTGGATTTGAAATGTACTGCCAACTTTTGAATGAGGCGGTAAAAAAATTGCAACAAGTTCCGGTTGAGGAAGTTTTACCGGATCCTACAATTTCTTTGCAAGTTGAGGCGTATATCGACGACAAATATATTTCAAGTTCAATGAACAAAATCGAAATTTATCAGCGGCTGGCAGTCCTGCGCGACGATTCAGAAATAAATGATTTACTTGATGAAATAATTGACAGATTCGGTGACCCTACGCCGCCGGTACTAAATTTGCTGAAATTTACAAGGATAAAATGTGCCGCAAAAAAAATTGGCTTGTTATCGTTGCAAATAAACGGCTTGACGCTTGAATTAGTTTTTGGTAAGGCGGTAAAAATTTCGCCCGCCGGTTTTAACTTTTTGCAAAACAAATTTTCAGACAGGCTGAAATTTTCGCACGAGTCAAAGTCGATTTTCATAAAACTTGAAACGAAAAAAAATTTGCTTGATACAACCTTAATGATACTGAAAAAATTAGAGTAGCGGCAGTAGGATAAAAAAACTCTTGCCTTCTGCCTACTGCCTACTGCCTACTGCCTCTTGCCTTAAAATCAAATATCGCCCAAAAGTGGCAATTCGTTAGAATCGCTCAAAAGTTCATTTGTTTCAACAACGCTTAAATGATTTTCCAGCGCAAAAAAAATAATGCTGTCCCATTCGTTGCGGACGTACAATTTTTCAACGCCTGCGTAATACAAAAGATAATTCGTTTCCTTCGCCGAAAGTTCCAATGCTAAGGCAAGCGCAATTACATTTTGTCGCGCAGGTTTTTTTGTTATACCGGAAAAGACGCGGTAAACATAGGTTGTATCAAGTTGCGAACGCTTAATAATTTCAGATTTCGTCAAATTTTTTTCGGCAAGCAATTTATTCAGATATTCGGCAAGTGTAAAATCTTTAAAATTATCTTTGTTGTCAGATAAAAAATTTTCGACACTTGAGGAATTGGAAAGTTCATTTTCAAGTTGTTCAGTATCTTTTTGCAAATTTCAACGCTCCTTGTGTTAAAATTTAAGGGCTAAGGAATAAAGACTAAGGAATAGGGAATTTTTACTAATCCCTATTCACTAACCACTAATCCCTAAAATTGAGGTGGTAAAATTGAAGGCAAATGTAACGGCGTATTTAAATTTTCGGTATGAAAAAATTCGCCTGCTAAAACAAAATGATAAAAGCGAAGTTTGGCTGGCGTTAAATAAATCGACAAATCAGCCGGTGATTCTGAAAAAAATAAATTTTACGGGCTTACCATACGCCGCACTAAAAGAAATTTCACATCCGCTACTTGCCCAAATTTTTTACTGCGCAGAATCTGAATCAGATACAGTGATTGTTGAGGAATTTATAGCGGGCGAAACTTTAAGCGAAAGAAAAAAACTTTTGACAGAAACAGAGGCGCGCAAAATTTTATTACAAATTTGCGACGGCTTAAAATTTTTGCACGGGCAGGGAATTATTCACAGGGATATTAAACCTTCAAATTTAATTTTGCAGAGCGGCGGAAATATTCGGCTGATAGATTTTGACGCGGCAAGAACTTTCAAAGCGGGACAAGCTGAAGATACAAAATTTTTAGGAACGAAAGGTTACGCGCCGCCCGAACAATTCGGTTTTGGGCAAACTGATTCGCGCAGTGATATTTATTCGCTCGGCAAAACTTTTCTTGAACTTTTGGGCGAAAATTGTGGCGTCCAACTTAAAAAAATTCTGTCAAAATGTATCGAAGTAGACCCCAAAAATCGTTACCAAAATGTTGACGAACTAAAAGCCGCCTTGTCTAATAAAAAATTTTCGCTAGTGAAAATCTGCGCGAGTTTTGCGGCAGCTGTTACAGGAATTTTTTTATTTTTCAATTCGACGGACGGCAAGAATATTCCCGCTGAAAATGTTACAGCTGAAGAAATGCCCGCCGAAAATAAAAATTCGCCCGTTGAAATTGAAATTCCAAATAACAATGAAGAAATTTTTGCTGAAAATAAATCTGCGCCCGTTGAAATTGAAACTCCGGATAAAATTGAAGAAACGCCCGCTGAAAATAAATCTGCGCCGGCAAAAATTGAAATTCCTAATAAAGCTGAAGAAAATCCCGCGCCAAATTCTAATCCGGAAAAAATTCAGCCGTTGCCGTCCAATCCAACGCTTGAAAATTTTCAGCCGTCTTTTCCAACTATTCAACAATACAATTTTGAACTTAGGACAACCGCACAAAATTTAGGCGGCGTCAAACTTGGCGATTCTTTAGAAAATGTTCGCTCCATTCTCGGCAATGAAGAAGAAATTGTCAGCTACGACGGCTTGAATTTCGTTAATCACTTTTACAAAAATTTGAACGTGACGATTGAAAATAATCTTGCAACCTGCATAACTACAAAAAATTCTGAAGTTGAAACATTGCGGGGAATTCGGCAAGGCGATTCATTGGAAAAAGTTTTGGCAGCTTACGGCAACCATTTTTACACGCGGCAATTCGGCAATATTCAAGTTTATATTTACCCTTACGATTTAAGCACCGGAATTAATCAAAATTTTTCGGCGGAACTTAGATTTACTGTGGAAAACAACGCCGTTAAATCTATAACTTTGATGACGGTTGAGGAAAGTGAAAAATACCGTTCAAATTAGCATTACCTGCGCGGTAAATATTTAAAAATTTTTTAATGGTACCATTACTTAAAATTAATTCTAAGGGGGTTGGTACTTATGAAAAAATTTTTTGTAATGGTAGCGGTTGCACTCGGCGTATTCGGTTTTCAAATGAATCATTCAGACGCGGGCGTTAAGGGAACAGTTTGGAGATGCACATACTGCAAGCAAGAAATTAAAATGCCGCCGTATGAATTTCCCGGCGATTACAGAGAATACAAAGGCGGTTGCAATAACGCGCCGTTTGGTGACAGGCATAACTGGAAAGCTGTAGGATACCATTTTTCGGACGGTTCAGTCAGATATCACCAATAATTTCAAATTTTCAAATTTAGGAGGTCAAAATATGGCAACAGCGATTAAAGGTTGTAGAATTACGAAAGACCCGGGCGAAGTAGGGACAATTCACTACAAAAAAATTTGTTCAAATTGTGGTTACGAAGTCCCCGTTGAAGGACAACATTCCGGCTCTTTGAGGCGCGGCAACACTTTCAGAAGTTTTTTTAAGTGTCCAAAGTGCGGCAACAAGCAAGATATTGAAATTCTCGGCGGCTGATTTATTTAAAATTCAAATGACAAAAATTTTTAATCTCACTTTGAGAAGTGGGATTTTTTATTTTTTGTCAAAATTTAAATCGTCAATGGGAAATTTTTCAAGCGCGGCGCACATTTCGTCAAACATTTCATCAAACATTGCGTCAAGGTCGTCAATTTTTTCTACAAACTCATCAAGTTTATCATCGGTTGAAAGTTTATTTTCAGAAAAATTTTCAATCGAAGTTTTTTTCAAATGTTTCAAATTCTGTTTACAACTGCACCTGTCTAAATCTGCAAGCAAATTTTCTGCACTATCGTAACGTTTTTCAGGGTCAAATTGTGTACAGCGTTCAATAATTTTTTTCAACCAGCCGTGATAATTTTTGCCTAGCAAGCGTTGAGTTAAAACGCCCAAAGAATAAATATCACTGCGTGCATCAGTTTGCCCAAAACCATATTGTTCGGGCGGCGCGTAACCCCGCGTTCCCAAAAAATTTGTATCAGTGTCGCTGTCGTCTTTCGCAATTCTTGAAATTCCAAAATCTATCAACCTTATAAAGCCGTCCCGCGTCAACATAATATTTGAAGGCTTTATATCCCGATGAATAATTTTATAGCCGTGAAGAATTTTCAAAGATTGGCAAATTTGCCGCGTAATATTGGCAGTGTTTTTTTCGTCAAAATTTTTTTCGTACTTTAAAATTTCTTCGAGAGTTCGTCCGGCGATATATTCCTCAACCACAAAAAGTTTTTTGTTAAATTTTACAAGGCGGTAAATTTCCGGCAAATGCGGAATTGCGGCGGCTTTTAAAATCCCGTACAATTTAGCCACTTCCAAACTTCGCTCCTTTATCACGCAAATTAATTTCGCCCGTCTGTCATATGCAAGTTTTACTTTGCCATTCGGCTTTAAATCGTCTATAATTTCGTAAAAATTTTCCAGCGGATTCATTTTATCACGTCCTTTTAATTTTTATTTTACCACAATGGAGGCAAAAATTATGAGTGAAAAAACTACCGGCGAACTTTTTAACGAATTAAAAAGCGATTCTGACATTGAAAATTTTATAGCTGTAAATCAATCTGAATTTTCCGGACCATTGCACAAATATTTAAGTGAAATTCTAAGCCAAAAAAATTTGACGCGAAAAGAAATTGCCTTTGAACTGAATGTTGATCCAAGTTATATTCATCATATTTTTTCCGGCAAAAAAAAAGCATCCCGCGCCAGATTATTGGCAATTTCACGCGCAATGAAATTAAATCTAGACGAGACACAATATCTTTTGCGTTATGGCGGCTACGGAATTTTGTACCCGCGCAACCCGTGGGATTCTGTTGTAATTTCGGCGATTGAACACGATTTAACTTTTAAGGAAATGAACGACTTTTTAAAACAGTTGGGCGAATTGCCGATTGTTACTGCAGATTAATTTTTTAACTTCAAAAAAAATCAGCCGCTTTTACCGAGCGGCTTTTTATTTTAACTTTTTAAATCTGCGTTAATTTTCCTAATCATTAAATCTGTTAGAGAATCTGCGCTGCCAACAGTTATATCGTCGGGGACACTTTGCCCCGTTGTCAAATAAGATAGCGGCAAATTTTCAGTGCGCAAAAGATTAATAACCGTGCCGAAATTTCCCGTTTCGTCAATTTTTGTAATAATAATTTTTTCCGGCTCAACGGCAGAAAATTTTTTAACAATTTCTTTGGCGTCATTGAGTTTGACTGACGCGCTAATAGCAAGATGTTTTTCGATACGCGGATTAATTTTCAGAAATTCTTGCAATTCCAACATTTGCGCCTCACTGTATTGGCTGCGCCCTGCCGTGTCGATTAAAATCAATTCGCTGTCTTGATGACGTTCAATAGCCAACGCCAATTCTTGTGGAGTGTAGACAATTTCAAGCGGCAGTCCCAAAATATCTGAATAAGTTTTAAGCTGTTCAACGGCGGAAATTCTGTAAGTGTCAGCCGTGATTAAAGCGGGCGAAATTCCATGTTCAAGAACAAATTTAGCGGCGATTTTTGCAAGCGTGGTAGTTTTTCCAACGCCGGTTGTTCCAATTAAAGCTACAATTTTTGCGCCTCGCCGACTTAAACGAATACCATCAGAAAATTTTATATGTTCGCTGAAATATGAAGAGAGCGTCCATTTTGCCGCGCTGGATTGATAATCAGCTGAAGTATCAGCCATTTCATTAATAATTTCTTCACTAACTTCTTGACGCTTGAGAGCCTCTTGCAAAGTTACAACGGCTTTTTGATTTTTGCCTAATGCCTCTGCAAGCATTAATTTCATTTGTGCAATTTCTTCTTCAAGTTGTTTAATTCTGATTTTTTCCGGACTTTCAATTTCAGCGGTAACACTTTCAGATTTTGAAACGGCGGGAACTTCCGGCGGTTTTTGTGCGGCTTGCATTTGTTGAAATTGGGCAAACATCATAGATTGAAACTGTTGCATTAATTCCGGCGTAAAAGCCATTTTTGGGGGATTTTCGGGCGCGTTTGAATCAATACGTAAACTTTCACTTGTCGAAGGTTGAAGGGGCGTTTCTGTGGATTTTAGAGGCACTGTCGCGGTTATTTGTTCCGGTTGAAATTTTTTTACAGACGGTGAACCTTTTTTAGGGCCTTCAGTTGGAATTTTTTTAGGGTCTTCCTGCGAATTTAAAATTTCGGCGTCAGATTGTGATTCAATTTCTATTGGCGAATTTTCTTTGACGCGCTTTAAAACACTTTGAAGTTTTTGAACGTCAGCCTCTGAAATTTTTTTATCGTCAGCAGGCGGCGTTTCTGTTTTTTTATTTTTGGAAGAATCGGCGGCAGCCTTTTTGTATTTGGCGGCGGCAACATTTGCCGGTTGAACGGTGGGCGCGGGCGGCGCAGTTGGAATATCTTTTGTTTCTTGAGAAGGCGAATCTTCAACGGCGGCTGTAATTTCCACAACTTCCCGCGTACGCAGTCCCAAAAGTCCACTTTCTTTATATTTTTTGCTGTGAAGGATAACCGCCTTTGAGCCTAATTCGGCGCGCATTGCCGCTACAGCCTCCTTCATTGTTGCTGCTTTAAAAACTTTTATCTGCAACTTAAAAAGTCACCTCCAAAATTTAGGTGTTAGGTTTTAGGGTGACGCCCGCCGCACTCCGTTTTTGCTTGTGACTTAAAACTGCGGTAACGTGAGAAAACGCGGCTGCAACCTGCAAATTACTTTTGGCTTGACGCGAAAAACGCAGGCGGGCGTCGATTCTTTCTTTGCTAGGCGTTTCTTTCTTCTAAAGAAAGAAATGCCGACTTGTTAATTTTTTAAATCTTTGTAAACAACTCCTAGGGGTTAGAGTGTTAATTTTAAAATTGATAAATTACAGACGTACAACGCCGAGAACTTGAATTTCAACAGTTTGGCTAATTTCAGCGTGTGAAACAATGGTAAGTCCGGGAACTGAACGTATAACTAATTTTCTGAAATACAAACGAACGGCAGGGCTTGTCAAAACAACCGGCGGGTAGCCCATATTTGTAACTTTTTCAATTTCAGAATTAAGCGAGGCAATCATACGGCGCATTGAATCCGGATCTAAATTGACGTAGGAGCCGTGATCCGTACGTTGAACGCCGCCAACAATTCTATTTTCAAGCGCGGGATCAAGCGTAATGCACGGCAAAATATTTCCTTGAACAACTTGTGCTGAAATTTGACGCGCCATTGCGTGGCGTACGTATTCTGTTAAAATTTCGGGGTCTTTTGTAACGCGGGCGTAATCTGACAAAACTTCCATAATCGTTGCCATATCACGAATTGAAATTCTTTCGTCAAGTAAGTAAGCCAAAACTTTTTGAACTTCGCCGACGCCCAAAAGTTCCGGAATAACTTCCTGTACAAGCGATTGATGAGTTTTTGCAAGGTTGTCAATAAGATTTTGAGTTTCTTGACGTCCGAGAATTTCAGAGGCGTGTTGTTTAATAATTTCGGTTAAATGTGTTGCCAAAACTGAAACTGCGTCAACAACCGTATAACCATTTAATTCAGCTTGTTCACGTTGACTTTCCGGAATCCACAGCGCGGGCAGTCCAAACGCCGGCTCGGTTGTTTCAATACCGGGAATTTCTTCAAAAACTGTACCGGAATTCATAGCCAAAAAATGGTCTAACATTAATTCGCCGCGTGCAATTTCCATACCCTTCAATTTGATTATGTAAGAATTTGGTTTAATTTGAATATTATCACGAATACGAATTGTCGGTACAACTAAGCCTAATTCAAGTGCGCATTGCCTGCGAATCATAACAATTCTATCAAGTAAATCGCCGCCCTGTACAGTGTCAACCAGCGGGATTAACGAATAACCAATTTCTAATTCCATTGGATCAACTTGCAACAGTGAAACGATATTTTCAGGGCGTGTAGCCTCTGCCTTAGCTTGCGATTCTCTTTCGCTGGGCGTTTCTTCTTCCATTTGTGCAACGGATTTTCTGTGCAAGCTGTAGCCGATAAAACCGCAAATTACAGCCAGTGTAAAAAATGGAATACCGGGCAAGCCAGGTACAATCGATAACATTGCCAAAACGCCGGCGTTAATGAAGAAAATTCTTTCGTTAGTGAAAAGCTGGTTGACAATATCACTACCCAAATTGCCTTCAGACGCGGCGCGAGTAACGATAATACCGGTTGCAGTTGAAATTAAAAGCGCAGGAATTTGGCTGACAAGCCCTTCACCAACGGTTAAAAGCGTGTAAGTATTTAACGCCGTTGTAGCGTCCATATCACGTTGAACCATACCAATTACAAAGCCGCCGCCAATATTTATTAACATAATGACAATAGCGGCTATAGCATCGCCTTTAACAAATTTTGACGCGCCGTCCATTGCGCCGAAGAAGTCAGCCTCACGTTGGATTTTTTGACGGCGAACTTTTGCCTCTGCGTCAGTAATTGCGCCTTGGTTTAAATCCGCGTCAATCGCCATTTGTTTACCGGGCATAGCGTCCAAAGTAAAACGTGCAGAAACTTCAGCAACGCGCTCCGAGCCTTTCGTTATGACGATAAAATTTATGATAACCAAAATGATAAACATAATAAAACCGACAACCGGATTACCACCAACAACGAAATTACCAAACGCCGTTATAACTTCTCCGGCGTAACCATTCAGCAAAATTAAACGTGTTGACGAAATATTTAACGCCAATCTGAATAGCGTTGTTACTAAAAGTAATGACGGGAAAACCGATAAATCCAGTGCCTCTTCGTTGTAAATTGCACTCATGATGACAACAAGCGCAATGGTAATGTTTAAGCAAATTAGAACATCGAGGAGCGCAGTTGGCAGCGGGATAATCATCATTATTACAATCATTACAAGTGTTAATGCTATGATTACGTCGCTGTATCTTTGAATGAACGAACCTAAAGTTGAATCACTCTGCAAAGTTCCTTCTGGCGCAGCCATTGAAATTTCTCCTTTCAGTCGATTTTTAAGGATTAGGGGCTAGGGGCTAAGGGCTAGGGGCTAGGGGAATTTTCACTAGTCCTTATTTCCTAATCCTTAGTATTTAGCCTTTATCTTTTAGCCCCTATTTTTTTATGTTTGAGTTTGTAGACGTAAGCCAAAACTTCCGCCACAGCTTTATATAATTCCTCCGGTACGAATCCGCCAATTTCTACAGTGTCGAAAAGGGCGCGTGCCAGCGGTTTATTTTCAACTATTGCAACATTATTTTCGCGGGCAATTTCTTTAATTCTTTGAGCAACTAAATCTTGTCCTTTTGCCAAAACTTTTGGGGCGGACATTCCCTGCTCATAAAGTAAAGCAACCGCAAAATGTGTTGGGTTTGTTACGATAACGTCAGCTTTTGGAACTTCCTGCATCATTCGGCTCATTGCCATTTGACGTTGTTTTTGTTTGATTTTACCTTTAATTTGCGGATCGCCTTCAGTTTGTTTGTATTCGTCTTTGACTTCCTGTTTTGTCATCATCAAGTCTTGCGTAGTTTGCCAAATTTGGTAAGCGTAGTCTAAGCCCGCCAATACCATTATGACGCCGATAACTTGAAACGCCATTGTAAAAATTTTGTCTGCAATTTCCGCTAAGCTATAAGGTAAATCGTAATAAATGAAATACGGCATAAATGGTATTTCATCTTTTAAGTAAAGGTACAAAAAAAATCCT
This sequence comes from uncultured Selenomonadales bacterium, assembly GCA_937915725.1. Classification (GTDB taxonomy): domain Bacteria; phylum Bacillota; class Negativicutes; order Selenomonadales; family Selenomonadaceae; genus Quinella. The sequence goes on along the minus strand of CALGGV010000101.1, from coordinate 2,753 downwards.
ATGATTAAAATTTTGAAAAGCGATTTAAAAAGTTCAACCAGTGAACGCTTAGAAAAAATTCTGCCGAATCCGTTTATAGGATTGAGGTTGTCAAGTTTCGGCTCCAATTTTTCAGTTGAAATAACGAATCCTACTTGATAAAAACTTATTCCCAGACCGAAAATCATAATTCCAAACATAATAGGGAAGGCGGTTTTTACCATCAGCATTACAATTCCCAAAAATATTTCCATAATTGCCTCATTTGAAACTGAAACTGTTGCAAGATTGGCTAAAATGTACGCCGAATACTCGGCAATATTTGTGTAAATGTATTCCCATAAAACTCTGATAGCGAAAAATCCCGCCAAAAGTACAAAGGCGGCGTTTAGTTCCTGACTTCTTGCAACCTGCCCTTTATTTCTGGCGTCGCGGCGTTTTTTATCAGTAGGTTGTTCTGTTTTGTCGCCGCCCTCTGCGAATTTTTGTAAATCAAAAAAATTTTCGCACAGGTTTTCAGATTTTTCAAGGCGAAAGGAGCTTAAGTGCGGTTGCAATACTTGCGTAAATATCATTAAACATCACGTCCAAAAACAAAACAAAAAATGGAAGTAACATTGACAACATAAAAATTCCAATAGTTAAATGTAACGGTATACCGACAACGAAAATATTCATCTGCGGCATTGTGCGCGCTAAAATTCCCATTCCTACGTTGACAAGCAAAATTGAAAAAGTTACGGGCATTGCAATTTTCATTCCGACAAGAAAAACTCCTGCAGTTAAATCGCCAATAAAACTTGCAATGGTTTCATTCCAAATTAAGCCGTCAAGCGGGATTCTGTTGAAACTTTCGATTAGCGCAGAAATAATTATGTGGTGTCCGTTGACAACCAAAAAATAAATTACCGTCAAATTATAAAGAAAACTTCCGATAAGCGGAGACTGCTGACCGGAAGTCGGATCCATGACATTTGCAACAGAAAAACCTACCTGCATATCCATAATTTTTCCTGCCATATTAATTGCGGCAAAGACAACAAAGCCAATAAAGCCAATCATCCAGCCAATAAAAAGTTCCTGCGCGACAGTACCGGCAAACATTAAGATAGAATCCGGCGCAGTTACGGTTGTTTGTGCAACAATCACAGGGAAAGTTACAAACGCCATTGCTATTGCTACGCCTGCGCGCATTTGTATTGGGATATTTAAACTGCCAAAAAAAGGCGAAATTAAAAAAATTCCACTGGTACGAGTCAAGACAAGCAAAAACGCCGCCAACTGCCCTTGATAAATATCGTAAAAATCAATTTCTGTCAAAGTTAGTTATCCTATTCGCATTGGTAAATTTGTAAAAATTCCGGTGAAAAATTCAACCATAATTCTAAGCATCCACGGTCCAAAAATTAAAATTGCCACGAATACTGCAATAATTTTTGGTATGAACGCCAAAGTTTGTTCTTGAATTGAAGTAGTAGCTTGAAAGACGCTGACCATTAAGCCGACAGTTAAACCGAGCCCCAACATTGGCGCGCAAATTATCAGCACAACCATTAATGCCTCTTGTCCAATTTGAATTACTAAATCTCCAGACATTTTTTATCACCTGAAACTTACAATTATCGAATTTATCAGCAAGTGCCAGCCGTCAATCATAACGAAAAGCAAAATTTTGAACGGTAGAGAAATCATAACCGGCGGTAACATCATCATACCCATTGACATAAGCGTAGTTGCAACAATCATATCAATAACTATGAACGGTACGTAAATCATAAAGCCAATTTGAAAACCGGTTTTAAGTTCGCTAATCATAAACGCGGGGATTAATACAAAAGTTGAAACGTCTTCTTGAGTTTGTGGTCTTTCTGATTCAGATAAATTTACAAAAAGTGCAAGGTCTGATTCTCGCGTTTGCTTAAACATAAATTCTCGAATTGGCTCGAAAGTTTTTTCAAGTGCCTCTTCCTGCGAAATTTCGCCTGCCAAATATGGCTGTATTCCCTGTTCATTGGCTTGACTCCAATAAGGTGCCATAATGTAAAAAGTCATAAACATTGCAAGCCCCAAAATAACTTGATTTGGCGGGACGTTTTGAGTTGCAAGCGCGTTTCTCAAAAATCCTATTACAACAACGATTCTGATAAATGAAGTTGTCATTATCAAAATTCCGGGTACGATTGTTAGAATTGTCAACAAGGCGATAACTTGCAAAGTCGATGAAACGTCTTGAGAATTTTCAGCTGTGCCCAATTCTAAGTTGATGCGCGGGATTAGCGGTTCTGCGCCTGCAACATTTGAAAGCACAAATAAAATTCCGACTATGCAAATTATAAAATATTTTCGATTCAAGCCGTTTTGTGCTCCCTTCAGTGTAAAAACTTAAATTAAAATTTTTTAATGCAAATTTTCAAGCCTGCCGTTTAAAATCGATTTTTTGGCAGAAAATTTCAACGTCACGCGGCTTTTAAATGATTTTGCTAAGGAAATTACTTCTTTTTGAAAATAGGCGGGATTTTTGAATTAAATTCCCAAATTTTCCAGCGTCGATTTTTCGGCGTGAAATTTCAACGTAACGCGGTTTTGAAAGATTTTGCTAAGAAAATTATTTCTTTTTGAAAATAGGCGGGATTTTTTGGATTAAATTCCCAAATTTTCCAGCGTCGATTTTTCGGCGTGAAATTTCAACGTCACGCGGTTTTGAAAGATTTTGCTAAGGAATTACTTCTTTTTGAAAATAGGCGGGATTTTTGAATTAAATTCCCAAATTTTCC
>CALGGV010000100.1 GCA_937915725.1 uncultured Selenomonadales bacterium | reverse complement strand
GGATCAATGCCTTCCAGTGCTTTAAGAATTTGCATATTTTGCTCATTAGTACCGCCTGCGACGTTGTCAAGTGCGTCTTCGTTAAGTTCGCGTTTTTTGGCGTCTTCGCTCATAGTGTACGCCTCCTTTCTGCGTTCAATTTGTTAGAAGTCGTTTTCTTTTCCCATGTTTTTGAGTAATGAAATAAATTGGTCGTGAGTCAATTCCTTTTCGCCAATAGAGTACATATTGCCGCCGTTGCCTGTAGAAAGCGCAAACCCTATACCAGAACCGCTTAAGTTATTGCGGAGAAGTCCCGAAAGTTTGTTGGCTAAAGTTAATTCACGATTAGGAGATTTTTGATCCCAAGTTTTAAGTAAATTTTTTGTGCCTTCAGGATCAATATCGCCCATTACGGCAAGAATATCCTGATTTTGTGCAAAAGAGCCGCCGGCGACGTTATCAAGTGCATCTTCAGTAAGTTCAGTTTTTTTTGACTCTTCGCTCATAATGTTCACCTCCTAAAAAATTTTTTATTCAATCTCAAAATTTGAAACTAATAGCAGTTTGACTAACCTTTTATAATAATCCCCGCTCTTCCGGATTGTTCTTAGTTCCTTCTCTCATTCTTGGGTCTTTGTTGACACCGCCCGCAACGGCGGAAAGTTCATCTTCAGAAAGTTGAACATCGCCAAAATTGATAAAATCTTTAAATTCTTTGATAGTGAAGTTATAGCCCAAATCTTTTGCAATTTCCCCAATTTCTTTAAGCTGTGCATCTGTTACTTCAGTGATATTTTTACCGGCAAGAATTTTTTCAAGTGTAGCCTTAAGATTTTCATCTGAAGTTATTTCTGCATAAAATTCAGCAAGTTTATTTTCCATATAGAATAACCTCCCAAAATTTTTTTATGTCAACCGAGTATCAGGCACTCAAGCCGCCATCAATTACAAAAGTTTGTCCTGTAATATAAGTTGATTTATCGCTTGCAAGAAATACGCACAATTCGGCAACTTCTTTAACGTCGCCAAAACGTTTCATTGGTATTTCTGAAAGATATTGTTGGCGTTGCTTTTCAGAAAATTTTGCAGTCATTGCCGTACCGATAAAGCCCGGCGCAACCGCGTTAATACGGATTTTTTTTGCCGCCAATTCAACCGCCGCCGCCTTAGTCATTCCGATAATTCCGGCTTTTGCCGCGCAATAACTGCTTTGCCCAACGCCGCCTTTAATTCCAAAAACTGAACTTACATTCACGATTGAACCGCCGCCGCTTTTCAGCATTGGAATAATTACGCCTTGCATTGTATAAAAAACGCTAATCAAATTACTTTCAATGACGTTGTGCCATTCGGCAATATTTGCAGCGTGAAGTAATTCCGGCTTTGAAATACCGGCGGCATTTACCAAAATATTTACACCGCCCAAATTATTTATTGCCGCTTTAAGTGTCGACTGAATATTTTCCTGATTGTTTAAATCAAGTTGGAAAGTTGAAAAATTTTCATTGTCTTCAATCTGCGCGAGTGAATCATTCATATTGCGGTAAGAGCCGGAAACAATCGCCCCTTCAGCCAAAAATTCTTTCGCGCAGGCTAAACCAATTCCGCCGGACGCGCCTATAATAATTGCTTTTTTGCCGTCTAAAATTCCCATTTTCAAGCCTCCAACAACGCCGTTAAATAATTCCCGTGTACGTCAAGCCCCGTTGCAAGCGCAGATTTATAACGCCCGACTTTTATGAACGCCGCCGCCATTGCAACATTTAACGAATAACTGCAGTTGAAAGTTTCGCCGAAAATCGACTTTGCATTAAAATAATTTACATTTTCGCCAAAAACTTTTTTCATTGCCGCAATTTCAATTTCATCAAAATAACTTTGATTCTGTTGAGTCAGTACAACTTCCGGAAATTTATTTTGGCTTGCGTCAATCAGCGTTGCAGAAATAATTTCAGCGGTTGAATTTTTTTCTACTTTGTAAAGGTACGGATATTTTTCTAACGACGCCGAAGAAAATTTTGTAATTTTGCAGTAAGAATTTGAATTTTCTTGCCGTGAAAGTACAAATAACGCCGCGCCTTCAGAAATAATTTTTTCAGTCAAAATTTTGTCGTACAATATGGACGCCTTCAATTCTTCGTTAAATTCCTCAATCGCCCCGCAAATAATTAAATCTGCTTTATTGGTATTCAGTAGCAAAGTTGAATATTCCAGCGGGTCGCCGCCTAAAATCATTGTACTAACGCCTTTGAAACCGTTGACAACGCAGACTTGACCTAAACAAGAATTGAACACGCTGTAAGAAAAAGCCGTAGGACTGCACAGCGAGGGGACGCCGTCAACCACCGAATCAGAAAAAGTAATTGTACTTTCGACAGCTCCATAGCCGGTTGAAAAAATTGTACCTACTCTGTTTTTGTCGATTGAATCTGTAAAATTTGCGTCAATTAAGGCGGCGTTCGTTGCTGACACTGCCATTTTTGCATAGCGCGGGCAACGTCTGACTTTTGACGAAGGAACGCCTATTTCAAAATTATTTTTGCCGAAATTATTTTCTGAAAAATTATCGCCTTTCGCCAATTCCAAAAGGTCGGCTGAAGTTTTAGCGACGGCTGAAATTATTCCAATTCCGGTTATAAAAACGGGATTCAATTAACTTCACCGCCTTTAAAATTTTTAACAACAAGCGCGGCACTGTTGCCGGAAAATGCAAAACTGTTTGAAATTGCGTAGTCAATATTTAAATCAAAAGTTTTGTTTGAAACTTGAAAATTTGCGGCGTTCAAAATATTTTTTTGCAGATTAGGCATTGGGATATATTTTTTATTTTTCATTGAAAGAATAATGCTTGCAAGTTCAATCGCACCGGACGCGCCCATACAATGACCTACAAGCGATTTTGTAGAGGACACGGAAATATTTTTGCCGACGTTGCCAAACAATTTTTCAATGGCTTTTGTTTCCATGCCGTCATTGATGATAGTACCCGTGCCGTGCGCGTTAATGTAGTCAATATCAGTTGGTTTAATTTTGGCGTCGTCAAGCGCGGCTTTCATTGTGTTGTAAGCACCTTCGCCGTTAGGTTCAGGGCTTGTAATGTGATAGGCGTCATTTCCGAGAGCATAGCCGACAACTTCGCAATAAATTTTGGCGTTGCGTTTTTGGGCGTGTTCCAACGATTCAAATAAAAACAGTGCGCCACATTCGCCAATATTTATACCGTCCCTGTCTTCATCAAACGGGTTGCAAGTACTGCCGCTTAAAGATTTTAAAGCGTTAAAGCCGTAAGCCGTGACGATTGAAAGAGAATCAACGCCGCCGACAATCGCACAATCGCATAAACCTGAGCGAATATAATCCAACGCCATACCGGCGGCAGTAGTGCCGGACGCACACGACGCAGAAATTATTTCAGCCGCGCCTTTAACGCCGAGAATTTCTTTTGCGTAATTTGTAAAATCGTTCATATGAGCAATAAAATTATCCGCCTTGCCGTCTTTTTTTGCTAAGCTGTGACGATAAAAATAATCTGAACTGAAAATCAAAGTACCGAAAAACATTCTGCATTTATTGCCCCAAGAAATAATATCGTCCCGGCAAATTTGCGCGTCCGTCATCATTGATTCAGCGGATTTTTTTAATATGGTAAAAAATCTGGTATCATTATCAAGATTATCAAGATTTTCAATTTCGCCAAAAAATGAAGTTGAAAGCCCGTTTGTATTAAAAGCGTTGCAGGATTTAATTCCTTGCTTGCCTTGAAAACAGGCGGCGGCAAATTCGTTTTTATCGTTTGCATTGCCGCAAATTACGCCCATTCCCGTTATAACAACTTTATTCATCTTCCAAATTCTCCGAATGTTCCTTGATATAATCAGCAATCGCCTTGACTGTACGTAATTTTTTCATATCTTCGCCGGAAATTTCGCCGAGTCCCCATTCTTTTTCAATCATCACAACCAATTCAAGTGAATCAATGGAATCTAAATTCATTGAAGGTTTGCCTTCGGTGTCGCCTTCAAAGATTGGCGAATTTTCATCAACGCCTTTAAGTTCCGCCGCGTTTAAGTCCAGCGTTTCAATCATTTTTTCAAAAACTTTTTGCTCCAGTTTAGTCAATTCAAATTACCTCCGATTTTTCAAGTACAAAGTTATACGATCTGTGGTGTGAAACTGTTACACGTTCCAGCAATTTTTTTCTGAAGGCGTTGGCGTGTGCGTTATCGTCGTACATTACATAAGCGGCGCGTTTGCAACCGCTTTTCTTAAATTCTTCCATTGATTTTGCGAACGGCAAAAATATACAGCCCGTGCCAATAAATTCTTCAGAAGTTGAAATGTGTTCAAAAACCGCACTTTGAGGATCGGGGCGACTTACCAAACTATAGGCGGCAAGTTTGCTATTTTTCGTTGCCAAAAAGCTTAAATTTTTATCAAGGCATTTATTTGCATTGTCGAAAAAAACTTTAGTGCTTAAAGGATTTTTATATTCGTTTTCATCTGAATGGTACAATTTTTCAAGCTGATTTTTTGACGCCTCACTAAACGAAACACATTTAAAGCCTTGCCGAATCAAAATTTCACAAAATTTATTTCCGACTTTGTCCATATAATTTTCCCAGTTTTTAAAATCCTCCCAATCGCCGGAAGAATGAACTATACAGCTTGATTCTTCAAAAAAGCCCAAATTCAAACAAGCTTTTTTAATGAATTGAAAAGCCGCCGTATTTTCAGAAATGCAAACTTTAATTTTTCTGTCCGAATTTTCGCAAGCGTGTTTTAATAAAGTTTTGCAAACGCCGCTATTTCTGTAAGTTGGAACGGTATAAACATAAAGAATCCGCGCAATATTTTCTTCATTGACAATACAAAGATAACCCGCCGGTAAATTGTCTTCAAACAAAATATAAAGTTTGCCGCCGGATTTTAACGCGCCTTTAACCGATAAATCAGAATAAGCCGTCCTGCCTTCGGCAAAGAGAAAAACATAATCTGTATAAGTGCCGTCAATTATCTTTCTCATAACTAACACCCTGAAATTATTTTTTAGAATCAGCTGTTAAAAATTTTTTGCAGTTTTTTTAAAGCTCTGTAGTGAATGATTCTGACATTTGAATAAGTCAAATTTAAAATTTCCGCAATTTCAAAATAGCTGAATTCAAACCAATATTTTAACTGAATAAGTTGCCGTTCATCATAACTAACACCTTGAAATTATTTTTAGAATCAGCTGTTAAAAATTTTTTGCAGTTTTTTTAAAGCTCTGTAGTGA
>CALGGV010000099.1 GCA_937915725.1 uncultured Selenomonadales bacterium | reverse complement strand
CCGCGTCGCCCAAAAGTAAATCTGCATTTTTATCTTCAGGATTTAAAATTTTGGAGCAGGGATCGTAAGTAAAAATTATCCCGTTTGAAAAATTTTTCAGCTCCATATAAGCTTTTTAAAGTATTTAAGCTGTAAACATAGCCGGAACAAGCCAAAATTACATCAAATGTGGCGCAATTTTTATTCAAGGACAATTTTTTTGCAAAAATGCCGAAGTGTTCGGCATTTGAAAATTATTATTGTGAATGGAAACTAAGATACAATCAATTTTTTCCATCAAATTTTGAAAAGCTTTTTTGCACATATTGGAAGTATTTTCATCAGCGTTTCTTGCAACAGAAATAAATTCGACCTTATTTTTTACAGAAACCGCGCCTTAAAGCCCCTTACAAATGTGACGAATCGGAGCATTTGCTTTAACTATGGGGAGTGTCAAATAATGCAATTAACTAAAAAAATATTACCATTCAAAAAATGGGGACGATTTCTTATTTTAATAGTAAAAACTTTGTGCTATAATTTTAAGAAATCGAAAGGAAGTAATGGAATGAATTTAAAAAAATTTGCGTGTGTTTTAGTATCCTGCGCGCTGATTGGTACAGTTTTCACAGGTTGCGGCGAGGAAGAAAAAAAATCAGATGCAACAATAAAACTTGGTATGTTGCAACAACTCAACGCCAGCGAGCAAGAATTTAACGGCTTTATGAAAAAAATTGCCGAAACTTTTGCACTTGATATACGAGAGCACGAAGTTACATTTTTTGAAAATTTAAATTCAATGCAAATGGCGTTGGAGAGCGGGCAAATTGACGAAATCAGTACATATACGCCGGTTGCAGATTATCTTATTGCACGCAACCCCCAAATTGAAATTTTGGACGGGCACACAATGGAATTTATCGATGCTTTCTGCCTTGCACTTAGCGCGGATAATCCCGAATTACAAAAGGCGGCTGATGAGGCAATTATAGAAATGCGTAACGACGGCACGCTTGAAAATCTTATAAAAACTTACATTACAGATTTAAAAGCCGGTTCAGAGCCGCCCGCCGTTGCATTTACAAATTTTGAAGACGCAGAAATTTTAAGGGTTGCAGTTACAGGCGATTTACCGTCGCTTGATTTAATTTTGGCTGACGGCTCGCCCGCAGGTTTTAACACGGCTGTTTTGGCTGAACTCGGTAAACGTTTGCACAAAAATATTAATCTTATTCAAGTTGACACGGCAGCGCGGGCGGCGGCTTTAACTTCCGGACAAGCTGATATTGTTTTTTGGGCGATTGTTCCTGTCAGTGAAATTATCCCCGCCAATTCCGATAAACCCGACGGCGTAGAATTAACTTCACCATATTATCGCGGCAAAATCGTTCATATTGGCTTGAAAAAATAAAATGGAACTGATTTACAATATTTTTATAAAAGACGGCGCGTGGCTGACAATTTTAAATGGACTTTGGGCGACGGTGCAAATTTCTGCGCTGTCGCTCCTTTTGGGTACAATTTTGGGCGCGTTGATATGTTTTTTCCGCGTTGGAAAAATTAAGCCGCTAAAAATTTTCGCTCAAGTTTATATTGCAATAGTGCGCGGCGCGCCGGTTTTAATGTTACTGATGCTTTTATTTTACGGCGTATTTGCGCGGAGTGGTTTTTCTCCAATAGCAGTTGCAGTGATAACATTTTCTTTACACACGGCGGCGCATGTTGCAGAACTTTTGCGCTCGGCTTTAATGGCGATTGACAAAGGACAAGTTGAGGCGGCGCGGACTTTAGGTTTTTCAAAATTTCAAGCTTTCAAACTTGTAACCTTGCCGCAAATTTTCAAAATTGCCAAGCCGGTTTATCAATCGACGATAATAAATTTGATTCAGTGGACAAGCGTTGTCGGTTATGTCACAATCACAGATTTAACCCGCGTGATAAATAATATCGCCGCGCGCACTATGCAACCAATGATAACGATAATTGGCGGAATGATAATTTATTTGGCGTTATCGTACATTGTGCAGGGAATTTTTCATTTGACAGAGGACAAAAAATGAGCGTAATTGAAATTCACGGTTTGAAAAAATTTTGGGAAATTGGAAAATTTGCGTGGAGTTATCGTACATTGTGCAAGGAATTTTTCATTTGACAGAGGATAAAAAATGAGCGTAATTGAAATTCGCGGTTTGAAAAAATTTGGGGGAAATTGGAAAATTTGCGTGGCGTACATTGTGCAAGGAATTTTTCATTTGACAGAGGATAAAAAATGAGCGTAATT
>CALGGV010000098.1 GCA_937915725.1 uncultured Selenomonadales bacterium | reverse complement strand
AAAATAATTTTTGCAGATGTACCGCGCAACGCTACAGGCAAAATTGAAAAGCCCGCACTTAGGAAACGTTACGGCGCAGATAAACTTGTTGCTCAAGAAAATCGCAGTTAAAATTTTTTTCCAAATAAAAAAAGCCCGCCTTTTTGACGGGTTATTTTTTTCCAACAAAATAATTTTTGCAGATGTACCGCGCAACGCTACAGGCAAAATTGAAAAGCCCGCACTTAGGAAACGTTACGGCGCAGATAAACTTGTTGCCCAAGAAAACCGCAGTTAAAAATTTTTCCAAATAAAAAAAGCCCGCCTTTTTGACGGGTTATTTTTTTGTACTTGTACTTAAAAAATCGATTTTTGGGCGGAAAATATCAACGTAGCGCGTCGATTTTTAATCAAGGGTACATTTATATCAAAAAACTTTTTTAAGGGGCAATTTTGGGCTAAATTTTAATTCCCTGCGTTTTAAGTGCAGTTTCTAATTTGTCAAGGCGTGTTTTTAAGATTGAGGCGCAATTCCAATTTCACGTACAAATCCCGCCTTTCTTAAACCGAACTTTTCACGATACCCAGAGTATGTTTACAAATGAAAGATTAGAAGGCGTACAAGACGCCCGCCGCACTTCGTTTTTGAAAAAAGAAATGCCGACTCGTTAAATCTTTAAAATTTGTAAACAATTCCTAGAAAAAACTGCCGGAATATATAAATTTTCCATTTTTAGTGCTCCTTGTTTTGAAGTTCAAGCAATTTTAAATATTTCATCATTGTATAAAAGAAATTATTCGCGCAGGTGTAAAAGCCGTACCAGCCGTCCAAAAATCCCGCCTTCAGAAAAAACATTTTGAAAAATCCCGCGCTTGCGTGTAAAAACGCACCAGCCTTTGAAATTCTTTTGCCTTTTTTAAAATTATCTTCAGCCCAAATTGTGCTGTACAACTGCATTTTCTTTTCCCACTGCGCCCAATTTCGGTAAGTATAATGTTCCAGATAACCTTGCAAAGTTTTTATTTCGCAGGGGCAATTTGGGTGTTCATGAACTTTGCCCGCCCATTGAACTTTTTCACGCGGAAACAATCTTAAAACATAATCCGGGTGTAAAACTCCGTGATTAAAAATTACACCAAACGCGGTAGTTTTTCGCTGAACTTTGTACTGAAAATTAAAATTATTCTGCGTGAGGATTTTTTTTATATGTTCAATGGTTTTTAAAGTTAATCTTTCGTCGGCGTCAATGTAAAAAATAAAATCCGCCGAAGTTTTATCAAGGGCAAAATTTCTCTGCGCGGCAAAATCATTATCCCACGCGCGGTAAAAAACTTTTGCGCCGTTCCTTTCTGCAAGTTCAACGGTTTTATCTGTACTGCCTGAATCAATAATTAAAATTTCGTCGGTACATTGGCGGGCGTTTTTTATTACGTCAACGATATTATTTTCTTCATTTTTCGTAAGAATAACAACGGCTAAAGTCATTAAAACGCTCCTTTAACTTTTAAATCTATAACCCGCGCCCCAAATTGTTTCAATATATTTTGGATTGGAAGGAACGGGCTCAATTTTTTCACGAATACGATTGATATCCACCATAACCGTTGCCGTATCGCCCATTGAATCAAGCCCCCAAATTCTGTCAAACAATCTGTCTTTACTGAAAACAATATTGGGATTTTGTGCGAGGAAAAGCAAAAGTTCAAATTCTTTGTTTTTCAGTGAAATTTCTTTGCCATCTGAAAAAACACGCCGCGCCTCCGGCTGAATTTCCAAATTGCCGAAATGTAAATTTTTATCGTTACTCTTGCCGGTTAATCTTTCGTAGCGTGCAATATGTGCCTTAACTCTTGCCGTCAATTCATTTGGGCTGAAAGGTTTTATCACGTAGTCATCAGCCCCAAGTCCTAATGCACGAATTTTATCAATATCTTCACGTTTTGCCGAAACAATCAAAATTGGAGTTTCCTTAGACTTGCGAATTTCACGGCAAATTTGAAAACCGTCAACACCCGGCAACATAATATCAAGGATTATCAGCGAATATTCATTTGCAACGGCTTTTTCAAGTCCGAGTTTGCCTTCGTAAATAATTTCAACCTCAAAATCATTTGCCTCCAAATAGTCACGTTCAATTTCAGAAATTTTTTCGTCGTCTTCAATCAGCAGAATTTTCTTTTTCAACAGTATCCCCCTCAAGCGGCAGTTTAATTAAAATAGTCAACCCGCCGCCAAAAGTTTCTGCAGCGAAAATTTCGCCGCCCATTCCCAAAATAATTTCTTTGACAACGGCAAGTCCTAAGCCGCTCCCTTTAATTATACTGGAACGCGCAGGATCTGTCCTGTAAAAAATATCAAAAATTTTTGGCAGTTCCTTTTTCGCCACGCCGCGCCCGTCATCTGCAAAACTTACCTGTAAAAAATTTCCGGCATTTTGAATCTTAATCAGCACGTTTCCAACTTCAGATTTTTTATATTTTATACTGTTATCCAAAAGATTATTCACAACCCGTGTAAATTGTACAATGTCAATCTTAACCTTGCCAATATTTTTATCAGCGACAAAATTTAAATTCAAGCCGCGTTGAAAAAAAATTCTTTTTTCTCAGTAACAAAATCAGAAAAATATTCAGACAGATTGACAGGCTCCATATTAAATTTAATTCGCCCCAAATCCAACTTTGAAAATAAAAACAAACTTTCAACGAGCTTTTCCATATCGTCGACAGTTTGACTTATCATTTCGACGTAATGAAATTTTTTCTGCGGCGTATTTGCGATACCGTCCAAAATTCCGCTTGCGTAGCCTTTTAAGGCAGTCAGCGGCGTTGCAAGGTCGTGAGAAATTCCGGCGATTAATTCTTTTCGATTCTATTCATATTTTTCACGCAAAATTTTATTGTAACAAAAAAGACTCCACAAAAATTGCAGAGTCTGTAGAAAAAATTTTTAATTTAAAATTACGCCATAAGACCAATAGCGTAACCGACAATACCAATTACGAAAAGTCCAACAATGATTGTAAGCGCGTTGACTCCCTTTTTGAGAAGGAACATACAAGCAAAAGTCATCAACAGCGGAACAATACTAGGCATTAAACTATCAAGAATAGATTGCAAAGTTGTAACTACGTGTTCGCCGGCTGAATTGTCATATTCAGAAATGACGAGCGGCATATTAACGCTTGTCCATTTAGCAACGAGTGCGCCCATAACTAAAAGACCGAGAACAGATGCACCTTCAGTGAGGAAGTGCATTTGGTTGCCGCCGATATTTTCAACCAACGCAGTACCACGTTCATAACCGTATTGCACGCCGTACCAGTGAGTTGCAAGACGAATAGCATTAAAACCAATGAAGAAAATCATAGGACCAATTAAAGAGCCGGTAAGCGCAACGCCCGCGCCGAGAGCCGCCAAAACAGGGCGAATTGTTCCCCAGAATATTGGGTCACCAACGCCCGCCAATGGTCCGATTAAACCAACTTTAACGCCGGAAAGAGTAGCCTCGCTAATATCTGCGCCGTTAGCTTTTTTCTCTTCCATTGCGCCGATAATACCCATAATAGCCGCCGCGACAAATGGTTGAGTGTTAAAAAATTCCAAGTGACGTTTTAAAGCTTTGCTAAGTTCTTCGCCTTCATAAACTTTTTTCAAAATTGGAATCATTGCAACGCAGAAACCCATAGCCTGCATACGCTCAAAGTTGAAGGAGCCGAGCAGGAAGTTGGATTTTACAAATACCCAAAACAGATCGTCTTTTGTAACTTTCTTTTCTGCCATTTCGTTCCCCTCCTTACATTAAATCAGAATCGTCAATATCGTCGCCTTCAACAGCAGAGCCGCCGCCGGTTTTAGCTGCCTCTTCGATATTGATATTTTGTTGCATTGTTTGAATATGGAAATAAGCACAAATTGCGCCGATAGCACCAAAACCGATTAAGTTAATATTTGTGAAAACTGCAAGAAGGAAACCTAAGAAGAAATAAACCATAAGTTTTTGCGCGTTCATAAGGTTGATAACCATTGCGTAACCTACGACAACGATAAATCCGCCGGCGACTTGCAAACCGCGTGTAATAACTTCCGGAATAGAATTAAGAGCGTCATTAACTGTATCTGTACCTGCGACCATATAAATTGCAACTGAAGGAAGTGCTACGCGCAAACCTTGAAGTAAAAGTCCTGCCCAGTGACACATTTCAATACCGCGATAATTGCCTTTTTCTGCGTAGCCGTCAGCCATATGTTGGAAGAAAACCGTAATAGTACGAACAAAAATAGTTAAAACCTGCCCTGCTGCTGCGAGCGGAACAGCCAATGCGATACCTGCACCAATGCTTTGATGACCAACTATAACCAAAATTGTTGAAACAACGGAGGCTAACGCCGCGTCCGGAGCCATTGCCGCGCCGACGTTCATCCAGCCCAACGCCATCATTTCAAGTGTACCGCCAAGAATAATTCCTGTTGTCATATCGCCCAAAACTGCGCCTGTCATTGTACAAGCTATGACCGGGCGGTGGAATTGCGCTTCATCCAAAACTGCCGCAAAACCTGTTATCATTGCTACTATAAACAGCAATATTAACGTCATGGCTTAAAACACCTCTTTCTTTAATATTTAATTTTCAATGAACTAAAAAAAATTTTTGAGTTAGCCGAATCGACAATCAGAATCAGCAAAAAGGAGCTAGGAGTTGGAAAAATTTTCAAACTCCTAGTCCCTAATCCCTATTCTTTAGCCATTAAATTACCAAAGACCTTTTGCCTTAAGCGCGTCTACAACGTCAACTTTTGTATCGTTTGCAAGTTTGCGCATTTCAACTTCAATTCCCATGTTGACGAGTTCTTTTAAAGCCTCAACGTCTTTTGGGCTGACGCCTACAGCCTGCGAAATCATTGTATCGCCGTCTTTAAAAGTTTTGCCGCCAAGATTTACGGATTTGAAAGGAATACCGCCTTTTACAGCGCGAACAACATCGGTAGGATTTGTGAACAGGAACAAAGTTTTAAAGCTGTCAAATTTGGGGTTGGTGTAAGCTTCGCAAGCTTTGTCAACTGAAACAACATAGCCTTTGAGTCCGGGCGGAACAACCTGCAACAAAAGTTTTTTGCGGAGTTCGTCTTTTGCAACTTCGTCGCTGACGCACATAATACGGTTGCAGCCGGTAACTTTTGACCAAACTGTCGCTACTTGTCCGTGAATCAGACGATCATCGATTCGGCAAAAAGCAATTTCCATAAAAATACCACCTTTCATAGTACAAAAAAAGTTAATAATCGACGTCGAAATTATATATTAGCAAATTTTTTTTTTCAATATTAAAATGAAAAAAAACTAAAGAAAATGCTATATAAAAATTGGGCAAATATTGTATAATTGCGCGGGGTGGTAATTTGAAAGATGAAGAAACAATCAGCGCAATAGCCACGGCGAAAAATATTTCTGATAAAATTTTTGATAAAGGTTAAAAAACTGCGCGAGGTAGCGTTATAAATAAAATTCTGTAAAAAGTTGGCAAATATTGTATAATTGCGCGGGGTGATAATTTGAAAAATGAAGAAACAATCAGCGCAATAGCAACGGCTATTGGAACTGCGGGAATTGGCGTAATTCGTATGAGCGGCGAAAATTCCATTGAAATTGCAGATAAAATTTTTGATAAAGATTTAAAAACTGCGCGAGACAGAAGTATTACTTTTGGACACGTGAAAAATTCTGTCGGCGAAATTATCGACGAGGCAATTATTTTAATTATGCGCGCGCCAAAATCTTACACGAAAGAAAATGTGGTAGAAATTCAATGTCACGGCGGCGCGGAAGTTTTGCGTGAAGTTTTGAGCGCAACTTTTGAGGCGGGCGCACGTCCTGCAGAGCGCGGCGAATTTACAAAACGCGCCTTTTTGAACGGCAGATTAGATTTAACTCAAGCACAGGCAGTTTTGGATATTATTCAAGCAAAAACTTCAACCGCTTTAAGCGTTGCACAAAATCAACTTTCCGGCAAAACTTCAAAAAAAATTCTTGAAATACGCCAAAATATTTTGGAAGTTTTGGCGCACATTGAGGCGTTAATCGATTTTCCGGAAGATGACATTGACGAAATTTTCATTAGCGATATTGACAAAAAAATTTTAGCGCAGATTGAAGAAATAAAAATTTTTCTTGACAATCAGAAAAGCGGGCGAATACTGCGCGAAGGCTTAGAAACTGCAATTATCGGCAAGCCGAATGTTGGAAAATCCAGCCTGTTAAATTTTTTGGCTGAAACTGAACGCGCCATTGTTACTGATATTCCGGGCACGACGCGTGACAGTATCGAAGAATTTGTAAATATCGGCGGCGTACCTTTGAAAATTATCGACACGGCAGGAATTAGAAATTCTGATAATCCCGTTGAAAAAATTGGAATTGAACGCGCCCGCGATTATGCAAGCCGCGCCGAATTAATTTTGGCACTTTTCGACGGCTCACGGGAACTTTCAGCTGAAGATTTTGAGATTTTGAAAATTATCGAGGGGCGCAACGCAATTATTTTAGTTACTAAATCTGACTTGCCGCAAGTTATCGACACTTCAAAATTTGAAAATTTTATTCCAATTTCGGTTAAAAAAAATTGGGGCGTGGAAAAATTTTTGGCGGCAATTTCAGAAAAGGTCGGCAATGTCAATGCAGAAATGAATTTTGTACGCGACGAACGCGAGGCAGATTTACTGCGCCGCGCCGTGAAAAATCTTGAGGAAGCGCGCGCTACCCTTCAAAAAAATATTGGCGTAGATTTTATTTCTATCGACTTACGGGCGGCGTTGGAACTTTTGAGCGAATTAACCGGCGAATCTGTTACTGAAGACGTTATCAACGAAATTTTTTCTAAGTTTTGCATTGGAAAATAATTTTGAAACTTTATAAATTAAAAAGTCCCTTCTGCGTTGGAAGGGATTTTTTTGCTTATTTAAATTTCACTTGAAAAAATTATTCTTGACATACTCCCGATTGTGCTATAAGCAATCGATTTTTCAACAACCAAAATTTTTTCTAAAGAGGCGGATTTTACCCCGTCCCATCTTCATTTTAATTTTATAGACTAAAATATATTTGGCAAGTGTGCGGCTTATACGGCGCATTTTCGGTAAGGTGAAATTAAAAAGCATCAGTATTATTTCTGCGAACGTAACCAATAATTTCAACGCGCACATCTTTACCGCCCAAAAAATTTAGTGCGGCTTGTACAGAATTTTCACTGCCGCTTAAACCTATGATAAATCTGCCAAAAGGTACGCCGTGAATTTCATCAAGGTTACCAAAAAGCATTGTACATTCAACGCCGGGACAATTTCTAATCATCTGCGCGAGAACAGGATCATCAGCCCTATCACCCAAAAAAATTAATCGCAAAAGTAAAAGACTGCCTGCCGTTTTAGTTTGTGAAATTTCATTGCCACGAAAGGCGGCGGGTAATTCATTTGACAAAAGGACGCTGATAAATTCTTTTGTAATTTCGTGTTGAGGATTAGTAAAAACTTCCAATACCGAGCCGCGCTCTGCAATTACGCCGTTAGAAATGACTGCAACTTTGTCGCAAATTTCCTTGATAACTTGCATTTCGTGCGTAATGACAACGACGGTTAGCGAAAGTTTTTTGTTAATATCTTTGATAAGTGCAAGGATAGATTTTGTAGTTTGCGGGTCAAGGGCAGAAGTTGCCTCATCGCAAAGTAAAATTTTTGGATCGCTTGCAAGTGCGCGGGCAATTCCTACGCGCTGTTTTTGCCCGCCGGAAAGTTGCGCGGGATATTGATTGGCTTTATCTTTTAAGCCGACTAATTCTAAAAGCGGCTGAATTTTTTTAGCAATTTCATCTTTTGGAACTTTTGAAAGTGTCAAAGGGAAGGCGATATTTTCGTAGACAGTAGCCGAACTTAACAAATTAAAATGTTGAAAAATCATACCAATATTTTTTCTGGCGTCGCGCAGTTGATTTTCATTTAACTTAATCATATCCTGCCCGTCAACCAAAACTTCACCGGCGGTCGGGCGTTCAAGCATATTGATACAGCGAACAAGCGTAGATTTTCCCGCGCCGCTTAAGCCGATTATCCCGTAAATTTCGCCGCGTGCAATTTCCAAATTTATACCTTTCAGCGCGTGGACTTTTCCGGCGGGAGAATCATAAATTTTTTCTATATTCGTAAGTTTAATCAATTTGACTTCTCCTCTTTGACGGCGGGATTTTCTTTTGCCGCGTTAATTACATCGTCAACTGTTACTCGCGCAGGTTCAGTTTTTTTTTCGATTGAAACTTTTTCTACAGGTTGACTTTCAGATTTTTTGGGCGTTTCGTTTACTGATTCTTCAAGCGTTGCAGAAAGTGCCGCCTGCGCTTTTCTAAATTCCCTTAAACCTTTGCCTAATGTTTTTCCGACTTCCGGTAAATTTTTTGGTCCGAAAATTATTAAACCTACTATCAAAATTAAAATAAATTCGCCCATTCCAATTCCAAACATTTAAACCAATCCTTTCGCCGCTGAATTATATCACGTAAAATATTTTATTCCAAATTTTTTTGTGGTAAAATCTGCGCGAGGTGGTTTTATGGCGAATAAAAACAAAAATCTGAATGACGCGGCTAAAGCTAAAAAAGATGAATTTTACACGCAACTTGAAGATATTGAACGGGAACTGCGCCACGAAGAATACAGAAATTTTTTCAAGGGAAAAACTATTCTTTGCAACTGCGATGATCCTTACGAAAGTGAATTTTTTAAATATTTCGCCATGAATTTTAACGCGCTCAGCTTGAAAAAATTAATCGTTACTTGTTACGCCGGTTCGCCCGTTGCACAAACTGAATTGAATTTTGATTTTGGCGGCAGTACCGATAAGAAACACCGCAACGAATACGCCTACAAAGTTGTTATCAACGAATTTAAAGATTGGAACGGCGACGGCAGGGAAGATTTGGAAGATATTAAGCACTATATTTTGACGCACAACGGCTGTTGGGAAAGATTGCAAGGCAACGGCGATTTTCGCTCTGCTGAATGTATCGAAATTTTAAAAGAGGCTGATGTTGTTGTTACTAATCCGCCGTTCAGTCTTTTTCGTGAATACGTTGCACAGCTTGTGCAATACAAAAAATTTTTCGTGATTATTGGCAATATTAATTCAATTACCTATAAAGAAATTTTCCCGCTGATTCAACAAAATAAAATTCATATCGGCTACGGAATGGGCAGGGCGGTTTCAGGCTTTATGGTTCCCGAATATTACAGCTTGCACGGCACGGAGGCTGGAATTAATTCTGAAGGCAAAAGAATTGTTGCAACCAACCAATGCCTTTGGTATACAAATATTCCGCTGAAAAAATATCTTGAAGAAATACCGCTTGTCTGCAGTTATTATGAAAATCCTGAAAAATATCCGAAGTATGATAATTACGACGCAATAGAAGTTTCAAAAACTGCACAAATACCGTATGATTATTTGCCGGATAAAAACTTGACAAATACAAATGAAAATGACACAATTTCAATCAATCAATCAATCAATCAATCAATCAATGCGTTTGCAATGGAGTCATGGGCGTGCCAATCACATTCCTCGACAGGTACAACTCAAATCAATTCGAGATTGTCGGTTGCACTTACCAGTACGGAGACCCCGGCGTCCACATTGCAGGAACAAGTTGGAATACACAAATCAACGGCAAGGACATTTACAAGCGGCTCTTCATTCGGCGGAAGGTGTAACGGAGTCATGGGAGTGCCGATCACATTCCTTGATAAATATAACCCAAGACAATTTGAAATCGTTGGAGCAACAGAAAGCGAAGGCAAAGGATTCTCAAATGGCTTGTGGATTAAAGAAAGTGGAATTGCCCAGCCCGTCGTCAACGGCGAACGCAAATACAAGCGAATTTTCATCAAGCGGAAAATGTAACGGCGTTATGGGCGTACCTATTACTTTTTTGGATAAATACAATCCCGCACAATTTGAAATTTTGGGATTAATTGCAGATAAAAGAAATGATAATCCCGCTTTTATCAAAGGTAAGCCGGTTTATCTTGATGAAGGACACAAAAATTACGTTGGAGCAGTTGTGAACGGAAAAGCAACTTATGCAAGAATTTTAATTCGGCGGCGTCAAAATCCTTAGTCATTAATTCTCAAAAAGTAAGAAAAAATTTTTTGACAGTTAAAATTCAAAGATATATAATTCAAAAAAATTAAGATTGGAGGAGCGGCGATGTCAAAAGAAATTAATTTAAAAGAAAAAATTAAAAATTTAAAAGTTCGTGCAGATAAGCGCAGAGAAAATCTTCGCTCCGTAAAATCTGCTGAAGATGCAAAAATTGAAAATGAAAATGCAGCCGACTTGATGAATTATGTGTATAAGCAGGTGGAGGCGGTTAAATGGAATTAAAACGTGGAGAAATTTACTATATAACTTTTCCATACACGCTGGATGCTCGTTATCCTACCGGCAAGCCAAAATTTGTTTTGGTACTACAGGAAGAAGATTATTTCAAGAAGTTTAATACAGTGGAAATTTTGTTAATAACTTCAGAAAAACAATATAAACCCAGAGAAAAATACGCAACAGATGTTTTGATAGAACAAGGAACAACAAAATTAAAAGAAAAATCTTGGATTTTATGCGCACAACCATATCCTGTAGAAAAAGTTTTATTTGAACAAGAAGGCGTGTGATGCGCCGGAAAGCTTTCACCTGAAAAAATGGATGAAGTTGACGAGGCACTTTTTATAGGATTATGTATGGGATTGCAAGATGAAATAAATTCCGATTAAAATAAAAATTTTTGCCGCGCTTAGCGGTTTTTTTATTACAATAGATAAAAAGGCTGTGATAAATTGGCAAATGTAGTTACAATAACCGGCGTAAAAAAACTATACAAAATGGGCAGTGAAATTGTGGCGGCGTTAAACGGCGTCGATTTAAAAATTGACGAAGGCGAATTTGTGGCGTTAATGGGACCTTCCGGCAGTGGAAAATCAACGCTGATGAATATTTTGGGTTGCCTAGACAGACCCACTGAAGGAAGTTACAAACTTTTAGAAAAGGAAGTCAGCAAACTTTCAGACGACGCACTTGCAGGAATTAGAAATAAAACAATCGGCTTTGTCTATCAAACATTTAATCTTTTGCCGAAATTGACAAGTTTAGAAAATGTTGAATTGCCTGCAGTGTACGCGGGAATTTCAAAAAACGAACGCCGCGCAATGGCGATTGAGGCATTGGAAAAAGTTTCGCTTGCAGATAGAGCAGAACATTTGCCCAGCGAACTTTCCGGCGGGCAGCGTCAAAGAGTTGCAATAGCGCGGGCAATAGCTATGAAACCGGCAATAATTTTAGCGGACGAGCCGACAGGAAATTTGGACACAAAATCGACGCTTGAAATTATGCAGATTTTCAGAGATTTACATTCCGGCGGCTCCACAATTATAATCGTCACGCATGAACCGGATATTGCAAGAACAGCAGACCGGCAGATTTTGGTTAAGGACGGCAAAATTACAAAAGATATTATTACTGCGCAAACTACAGAAAAAATTGACATTGTTTAAAGAGGGTTAAAAATGCTTTTTACTGAACTTTTAAAAATGGCGGCGTTAAGTTTAGTTGCTAACAAATTGCGCACGCTTTTAACAATGCTGGGAATAATAATTGGTGTGGCAGCGGTAATTTCATTAGTTTCAGTCGGGATGGGTGTCCGTCAAAATGTAACTGATTCAATTTCCCGCTTAGGCTCCAATATGTTAATCGTAATGTCCGGCAGTGCAAACCGTACCGGCGTACGTGGCGGCGCAGGCTCCGTTCAAACTTTAAAATACGACGACGCAAAGGCGATTAAAGCTAAAATAAAAAATGTTGACTATGTTTCACCGACGGCGCAGGGCAGTTATCAAGTTGTTTATGGGCATGAAAATTGGCAAACTACAGTTACCGGCGTAATTCCGGAATACGCGGCGATTCAATCTTTGACAATGCAGAGCGGGATTTTTTTCACTGAACATGATGTTGACGTTAGGAGCCGCGTTGCCGTTATTGGTACAACGGTTGCAACAAATCTTTTCGGTACGGTTAATCCCGTCGGAAAAAAAATCCGCGTAGGGAACGCGCCTTATACTGTTATTGGTTTAATTGCATCAAAGGGACAATCTACCGGCGGACAAGATCAAGATGATATTGTGTTAATCCCGTTGACAACGGCGCAAGAAAGATTAATGGGCATTACCTATGTTAGGAGCATAAATGTACAAGTTTCTGATGCTGATAAAATGGACGAAGTACAAGCCAATATAGAAAAACTTTTGCGGCAACGCCACAGAATCCGCGCCGGTATGGACGACGATTTTAACGTTAGAAATTTAACCAGCATAATGGAAACAATGAACGAAACAACCACAATGATAACTTTGCTTTTAGGCGCAATCGCCGGAATTTCTTTGGTTGTCGGCGGAATTGGAATAATGAATATTATGATGGTAAGTGTTACGGAGCGCACGCGGGAAATTGGAATTAGAAAAGCTATTGGCGCAACTTATAGCAGCATAATGTTACAATTTCTGATTGAATCGACAATGATTAGTATTTTGGGCGGGATAATTGGAATTTTTGTTGGAATGGGAATAGCACAGGCAATTTCAAAATTCGGAGATTTTAAAACGGTTATCAGCAGTTTAAGCATTATTATAAGTTTTGGATTTTCGCTTTTTGTAGGAATATTTTTTGGAATGTTGCCTGCGCGAAAAGCGGCGCGTCTGGATCCTATTGACGCTCTGCGTTATGAATAAGGATTAGGGGCTAAGGACTAGGGATTAAGGACTAGGGATTAAGGACTAAAATTTGTTTACAAGTGTAAGAGTTGAACGGCGTACAGAACGCCCGCCGCACTTCGTTTTTGCTTGTGACTTTAAATTGCGGTAACGTGAGAAAACGCGGCTGGAACTTTGAACTACTTTTTGTTTGACGCGAGCAAATGCTCTTACTCATCGCATTTGCAACGCAGGCGGGCGAAAATTTTTTTCTTTGCTAGGCGTTTCTTTTTTTTGAAAAAAAGAAATGCCGACTTGTTAATAAAAGAAAAGTTTGTAAAAAAACTCCTATAGATTAAGATAAAAAAATAACCGCTCATAATGGAGCGGCTTTTTTAGTTTAGAAAATATTTTTAAGAAAGTAATTCAGTTTCTACAACTTTTTTCATAACGTCTAAATCCGGCAATTCACCGGTAAAAAGTCTGTAGGATTCTTCACCCTGCAAAAGTAACATATCTAAGCCATTAAGCGTAGGATAACCGAGACTTTGCGCCGTCTGTAAAAATTTTGTCTGCGCAGGATTATAAACAATATCGTAAACAAGCGCGCCCGGCGGCAAAAGTTTTAAATCTACCGGCGGCATTTCATCAACGGCGGGATACATTCCAAGCGGCGTTGTATTTATCAAAATATCTGCAGTTTGTAAAGTTTCTTTGAAGGCGTCCGAATTCCAATCCATAACTTCAATCGAGCCGTAAACGCAAAAATCATCTTCAAGTACTCTAGCTTTTTTGGGATTTCTT
Organism: uncultured Selenomonadales bacterium; assembly: GCA_937915725.1. Classification (GTDB taxonomy): domain Bacteria; phylum Bacillota; class Negativicutes; order Selenomonadales; family Selenomonadaceae; genus Quinella. The sequence continues at coordinate 18,468 of CALGGV010000098.1, read as the reverse complement.
ACACCAATGGTAATGTAACCTGCGCGACGTTTACAAAGTCCCCAAAGAATCGCCCGCGCCGCGCCGCCTGCGCCTAAAATTACGGCGTTGCAGTCTTCCGGCATAAAATTTACATTTACTAAAGATTTTAAAAAGCCCGTAACGTCTGTATTGTAGCCGGTTATCATTCCGCCGTCATTAACCAAAGTATTAACCGCGCCGATTATCATTGCGTCAGAATCTACCGCGTCAAGAAATTTCATAATCGCCGATTTATGAGGAATTGTGACATTTGCGCCACGAAATCCTAAACCTTTCAAGCCGTCAACTGCAAGCATTAACCGCCCTGTTTGTACGGGAATTGGAATGTAATTGTAATTTGGAAAACCGGACACTTTAAAAGCTGCCTCGTGCATTTTTGGTGAAAGTGAATGCCCAACAGGGTAACCCAGTATTGCAAAATTTTTTATTTCTTCAGAAGCCAAATTAAATCGCTCCTCCCAAAATTTTATCCGTTCAACTGCGAACGTGTTTTGTAAAGCAAATTCATTTTCATTTCATAATAATTCGGCGTCATATCCAAATAGTGACGATGAGGATTTTCAAAGCGTTGTTCTTCTTGCCAAATTTCGTTATCCAGCTGATTTTTTACATAGTTTCTAATTTCCTGCAATGTTGGAAGATTTTCAACGCGCTTGCCGTCTTTCACATAAAGTCTCAAAAGTTTTTTTGCAGTGCAATTTATAAATTCCCGCTGTTTCCACGGCTTAACGGGGTCAATATATCTGAAAGGCTTAGACAAGTCAAATTTTTCATTCATTAAAGCTAGCATATCTGCGACGGCGTGTCCTTTTTCGTCGTAAATTCTGTAAACATTTTTCAAGCCGGGATTTGTAATTTTTTCAACATTTTCACTGACTTTAATTCGTGGTTCAAAATTATCGCCGTTGCCAACTGCAACAATTTTATAAACCGCGCCAAAAACCGGCTCACTTCGTGCAGTGATTAATCTTTCACCAACACCGAAACTGTTAATTTCTGCGCCTTGATTTAAAAGTGAAGTAATTGTAAATTCGTCCAAACTGTTTGAGACAACAATTTTACAATCGTTTAAGCCGGCGTCGTCAAGCATTTTTCTAACTTTTTTTGAAAGATAAGCTAAATCGCCTGAATCAATTCGCACGCCTTTTAAGCGGTTGCCCGCCGGTTCCAAAACTTCTTTTGCAACTTTGATGGCGTTTGGAATTCCGCTGTGAATTACGTCGTAAGTGTCAACTAAAAGCGTTGTGGATTGCGGGTAAACTTCGGCGTAACGTTTGAACGCCTCAAATTCGTTTTTGAAATACATTACCCAACTATGAGCCATTGTGCCGTTAATTGGAATGTTAAAAAGTTGTCCGGCAGCAACAGTGGCAGTACCAATAACGCCGCCAATAAAAGCCGCACGCGCTCCGTAAATTGCCGCGTCAAAATTATGTGCGCGCCGTGCTCCAAAATCTGAAACTAAACGCCCTTCAGCCGCTCTAACAATTCGCCGCGCTTTTGTTGCGATTAAAGACTGATGATTAATCTGTGTCAAAATTGCAGTTTCGATTAACTGGGCGTCAATTAAATCCGCAATAACCGTCATAATCGGTTCATTCGGATACATAATCGTTCCTTCGGGGAAGGCGTAAATATCGCCGTGAAATTTGAAATTCTCAAGATAATTTAAAAATTTATCGCTGAAAAGATTTTGGGCGCGGAAATATTCCACGTCGTCTTTTGTGAAGTGCATATTTTCAACATAATCAATAATTTGTTCAAGACCGGCGAAAATTGAAAAGCCGCCGCTGTCGGGATTGCGTCTGTAAAAAACGTCGAAGGCAACGCGGGAATGTTCGCCGCCTGTTTCAAAGTAGCCGTTCGCCATTGTCATTTCATAAAAATCCATCATCATGGAAATATTTCGGCTGTCAAATTGCGTCATGATAAATTAAACTCCTTTGCTTATAGACTAACAAAAATTATTGGCATTAAGAGTTTTTCTGCAAGACTTCTCAAAAAATTTTCTTGCATAAAAAAATTACTTAGTTTAAATAACCCTTCCAAAAAGGAAGGGCTTTTTATTGCGGTATTTATTTCAATCAAACTGCTTGCAATTTTGTAGACTTTATAAATTTTCATAACAATCACCATTTCCGGTAAATTATAAATGCAATTAATATTTTTGGCAAGGCAGAAATTATTTAACCGAAAATATCAGCAGTGCTGAATACAAGAAAAATTCACAATCAAAAAAATTGTCACGCTAAAATTTATTTCAAAGTTCATTTCAGAATTTTGGAAATTAGTTTGTCTTCGTTCTTCAATTTTGAAACTATTTCATCAAAAGTGGCAGCGAATTTTTCCATTGCAAGTGCTGAATATCTGCTGGCGTCGTAGTCCAGAAAAAGTAAATAGTTTCCTTCGTCGGTAAGATTAACTTCAATATCAAGCGAATTTTCGGCGGCTGAAATTTCATTTGGCGGCAGTTCGATAACTTCACCCACATAACCGCCTATTGACATTTCATTAAGCTTGCCGGTATTTTTTTGAAAAATGAAAGTTGCGCAGTCGTCCTCAAGCCCTTCACTGTAAACCATACCGAGACTACGGCGATATTTTGTACCGGTATTCATTTTTTCTTCAAGCCCGTCCAAAAATTCTTTAACAGTAATATCTTTCTCAAAATTCCAGCTGATAGGAAATTGTTCAATCATTATTCCCATTAAGCGGCGTTCAAGTGCAGAATTGCGCCCGTTGTGAATCCAACTGATAATTGAACTTTTTGTGCAAGAAATTTTGGCAATAGCGAGCATTGACGCGGCAAGGAAAAAAACATGTTCCTTTCTTGCGTTGTTAAAAAAATATTTTCGTGTAATATTTTTCAAAGGAACGGTAATATCTTCGCTTTTCCACGCTTGAGCATTTTCAACATCAGCAGGCGGTAAGTGTTTTGTTTCGTCAAAACCTTCCAAAATTTCACGCCAAAATTTATTTCCTTCTGCCAATTCTTCAGGCGAAACGCGCAATTCTTCCAAAATATAATCTGCATAATTTGGCGGTACACGGGTAATTTTTTTGCCTTGATAGCGCATACCGAGTTCACGGAAAAAAAGTATTGCAGCCGCTGTACCGTCCATAATTGCGTGGTAAAAATCTACATAACAATATTTTGCTGTCGGAGTTTCAAAAATGCAAATTCTGTAAAGCGGCTTATTTATCAGCGCGTAAGGTTTCATTAAATTTTCTTTACGCTGTTCAAATTCTTCATCTGAAATTTTTTCAATTTCGACGGGAATAATTTCGCCGTCAAAACGCTGGCAAAGATCGTCTGTGTCCGGATGAAAAACTAAACGACAACGGAAAATATCATAAGAATTTACTAAATCGTTTGCAGCCTGCGCGAGGCGATTTAAATCCATTTCCGGTGGAAATTTTACCAACGCGCCGATATTCATCATTGTTGAATTAACTTTGTTGAAGTGAGTATCGACAAGCCAAAGTTGCACGGCGCGCAATGGATAATAGCCGTAATATTTCAGCGCGGTATTTATTATCCTTGTTTCGTAACTTGTTTCCATTAAATTTTCTCCTTTTATTTTAATGAAAAAATTTTTCTTTAATCATTAAATTATTTTTTTTCAAAACAATAATTTAAAAGACGATTCAGCCTAGATTTTAAAGGTTGAATCGCCAAACACTTTTATAATTCAAAAAATTTTTAAGTGTCGAGAAAATCCCATTCATCGCCCAACACCCAGCGCAGGGCAGAAAGTTTACCGTTCATCATTCCCCATTCAAAATCACTTTTGGGAGATAATTCTTCTTCGCCGTACTTTTCACGGATTCTAGCTGCGTTTGCCTCTGCACGTTTCCAAATTTCAGGATCACAAGTTGTTTGACCAGTTTCAATTTTGTATTTCAAAACTAAATGTCGCTCATACCAGATTTTTTCAAAAAATTCTTCTTCAGCGGCAAGTACAGTTGTTTCTCTGCGCATTTTCAATAAGACTCCTTTAATTTTTATTTCTTTCGTAGAGAACCCGCAAGCCGGACAGCGTCAAAAAGTGATCTATTTTATCAATGGTTTTAGATTCTTTGGAAATCATTTTGGCAAGCCCGCCGGTTGCGATAACTTTCGCCTTCCAATTTTCGCCCATTTCCTCACGAATACGCCGCACAATTTCGTCAACCTGCCCGACGTAGCCGTAAATAATTCCCGCCTGCATACCGGTTATCGTATTTCGGCAGATAATATTTTTCGGCGGTACAAGTTCAATCCTAGGAAGTTTCGCCGTTGAACTAACAAGCGAATCAGCCGCAGAAACAATCCCGGGCGCAATTACTCCGCCCAAAAAATCGCCATTATCTGCAACAACGTCAATGGTTGTAGCCGTGCCAATGTCAATTACGATTAATGGTCCGCCGTAATGTTCAAACGCGCCTACAACGTTTACAATCCTATCTGCACCGATAGCACGCGGATTTTCATAATTAATTTTTATTCCGGTTTTTATTCCGGGTCCAACTACAAGCGGCTTAATTTTAAAATATCTTTCGCACATTTTTACAAAGGGAACTAAAAGTTGAGGAACAACCGAAGAAATAATTATATCGCTAACATCGTTAATACTTACGCCTTGATAACGAAATAAATCATTAATCAGCATTCCGTATTCATCGCCGGTTTTTTGGCTGTCAGTAGAAATTCGCCAATGTTTCATTAAATTTTTTCCTTCGTAAGTTCCCATAACGATATTGCTGTTGCCAATGTCAATTACCAGTAACATTTACGCACCGCCTTTAAGTTTTGCAACGTCAACCCAGCCCACGCTTTTTATATATTTTTCTAATTCGTCAAGCGTAAGTTTTACAACGCTTTTATCGTTGCCTGCGGCGGGGTAAACAAATTCAAAACGTTTCAAAGATTCATCAAGGTAAATTGGTACGCCGTCATTTACTGCGAAAGGACAAACGCCGCCTACTGCGTGTCCTATAAGATTTTCAACTTCGGCAACCGGTATCATGTGCGGGCGGCAACCGAATTGCGCTTTAAATTTTTTGTTGTCAAGATTCATATCGCCACCCAGCAAAATCAGTACCGGCTTTTTATCTACGAATACAGAAATAGTTTTGGCGATTCTGCCTACTTCGCAATTTAAAGCGTGCGCGGCTTGCTCTGAAGTTGCAGTTAATTCTTCAAATTCTACTACGCGTTCAGGTTCGCCTATTTCTGCAAAATATTTTTTGACTTTCTCAATAGCCAAATTTTTATCCTCCAATTTTAATTGCTTTTTATTTTTTTAATATACTTTTCTTTTTCTACAGCAAAAAAGAAAAGTATCAAAAGAAAAGTGCCGCGCCCGCCTGCGTTTTTCGCGTTTGCATTACAAAAATTTAAAGTAGATGCCGCGTTTGAGTGCGTTACAGAAACTTCAGCGTTACAGGTAAAAACGAAGTGCGGCGGGCGTCTCATTTTTTTCATTTTCCAAAATTTATTTTTTCAAAAATTTCAGCTGCGCGATGCACGATAATTTTTGCGCCGCTGTCAACCAATTCACTTTCAGGGCGAAATCCCCACGTTACACCGACCGGCAAAAATCCCGCGTTTTTCGCAGTTTGCATATCAACCGAAGTATCGCCGAAATATGCAACTTCAGCAGGTTGCACGCCGATTTTTTTCATAATTTCCAACGCTCGCGCAGGATTGGGCTTTTTGGCGTCGCCTATAACTTCAGTAAATTTTATCGCAGGAAAAATTTTTTCGGCAAGTTCAACGGCGGCGAAATGTTGTTTGTTGGTACAAATTGCAACGGGAATTTTTTTATTTTGGAGGGCGGTTAAAAATTCGACAATTCCCGCGTAAGGCTTAGTTTTGTTCAGTAAATGTTTTTCGTAGCAGCCGTTATAATATTCCAGCGCGTCATTTATAAATTTTTCGTCGGTTGTTTCAAGAGCGCGCTCCATTAATTTCCGTGCGCCGTTGCCTACAAAAATTCGCACTTCGTCAATCGTGCGGCGCGGGCGGTTATAATGCTCCAACATTTCGTTGACGCTGTCTGCCAAATCTTCAAGCGTATTTGTCAAAGTCCCGTCCATATCAAAAATTGCGGCTTTGTAATTCATATTTCCTCCTATCGACAATATAAAACATATTCGCCATGATTCGGCGCAATGTAACTCAAATTGAAATAATCCAGAATTGCCCGCTCTGTATCGTCCATATCATAATCAGTAAAATCTATTCCGTAGTGTCTAAATTTAAATTCATAATCCGGACGCAAAGTTTTTATATAGGTTGCAAGCGTCCACATATCTTCAGGTTTGTGATACGCACTTACAGCCATTTTGGGTTTAAATTTTTTTATAGTTTCCGCTGCGCCGTGCAACATATCAAGTTCTGCACCCTCAATGTCAAGTTTTATATAATCGACACGCGGAATATCTTTTCTTTGTGCGTAAGTATCAAGGTCAATAAATTTGGCGATATTCATACCCCCCCCGTCTTTTTACTACCGGCGGGGTTATTTGCATCGTGGTTGTAATTTTCTTCACTTTCTTTATCACTCAAGCCCATATTTTCAATAGTAAAGCCGAATTTTTCTGCGCGCGGCAAGCAATTTTTATAATTTTCGGCGTCCATTTCAAAGGCGTAAACCTGCGCACCGCACTTTGCAAAAGCAGCTGAAGTTCCCCCGTCAAAGGAGCCGCCGTCAATGACAATATCGCCTTCATTTGGATAAAAACCTTCCAAAAAATATTGTGGCTCCGGCGCAAAATGATAATCAGATAATTTGCCGGTTAAACGCCCTTTTATTACTGCACGATAAACTTTTTTAGATTCTTCATCGTCAAACATACTGTAGACTTCGTACAATTTGGGAAGGTTGCTCATCATAAAAAAGAAATACTTTTCCGAAGTATTAATATTGAGTAAGCTAATAGATTCAATGCCGTAGCGGCTAAAATATGGAACAAACGCCAAATCTTTGATAACATCGGGAATATATATTACCTGTGGCTTAATTGTCCTAAAATTATTTTTGCCGAAACTTGAAAATTCATCAAGTGAAACAACGGGTACACCAATATTTTGCAGCCCATTGGCTATTGTAGGGGTATTAGCAATAACACAAATACAAGTAACATTTAACCCTGTATTTTGAAAACTTTGTACCCAATGTTTTACCTCTTTAGGAATAACTTCATAACCAAAAAAAATCCCAAAAGGTACTTTATCTATAACCAAATCACCCAAATAAACATTGAAACGTTGAAATTGCAATTCAGAAATCATTTTAATAAAATTTGCACTCAATTCAATTTCTCCTTAATTTTTCAATTTTCATAAATTCAACCCTCAAATTTTTAATCAATAATCAGTGAAGTGCATATCGTTGATATTTTTACCAACCTTTTTACAAGCGCGCAGCATTGCTTCTTCACGAGAAATTTCTTGACCGTTAACGTAATACTTGTTTTTAGCACCAAATGCATCCGAACATACGGCAATACCAAACTTACTCCACGCGGCAGTAACTTCATCGCATACGTCTCTAATAAAAACTATGCCAGAATAACCATGACGTTTAGTATAGCCTCCCAAATCGTTAAGAAACCTGCTGTCGCCAATCATATTAGGGTACTCAAGCATTAAGAAGTTCCCCCCTTACATTTACGCATCCAATTTTTTTGCAAGAAGTTCATTAACCATTTGGGGATTAGCCTTGCCTTTGGTTGCCTTCATAATTTGTCCGACAAGCGAGCCAATAGCTTTTTTCTTGCCTGCGCGGTATTCTTCGACTGCTTTTTGATTGTTTGCAATGACTTCATCGACAATTTTTTCAATCGCTGAAGTATCTGTAATTTGTACCAAGCCTTTATCTTTTACAATTTTTTCAGGCGAATCTTTAGACTTCCACATTTCAACAAAAACAGTTTTTGCAATTTTGCCGCTGATTGTACCTTTTTGAATCAGCAAAATCATTTCTGCAAGGCGTTTGGCGTCAACGGGCGAATTTTCTATTGTCAAATTTTCGGCGTTAAGATTTTTTGAAAGGTCTGACATAATCCAGTTGGCGGCAAGTTTTGCGTCCGCGCCGTTTGCAACAACTGTATCAAAATATTCCGCCATTGCACGGGAACTTGTGATAATTCCGGCGTCATATTCTGAAAGTCCCAAATTATTTATCAAGCGGGCGCGGCGGGCGTCGGGCAATTCCGGCAAAGATTTTCTAAAGTTTTCAATTTCTTCATCAGTTGTAATAATCGGCGGTAAATCCGGCTCCGGCATATACCTATAATCGTGCGCGTTTTCTTTGTTGCGCATTGATTGAGTAATTCCTTTTTCGGGATTCCACGTGCGCGTCTCTTGAATAATTTTGCCGCCGTCGTCCAAAACTTCAGCTTGTCTTTCAATTTCGTAATTAATCGCATCTTCCAACGCCTTGAAAGAATTAATATTTTTCATTTCGGTACGCGTGCCGAGCTTATCGCTGCCGACGGGGCGCAATGAAACGTTAATATCTGCGCGAAGGTTGCCTTCCTCCATTCGGCAATTTGAAACGTCGATATATTCAAGGATAGATTTAATTTTTTCCATATAGGCGCGCGCCTCTGCCGCCGAATGCATATCCGGTTCAGAAACAATTTCAATTAACGGTACGCCCGTGCGGTTATAGTCAACATTTGAAGTTGCAGAATCTTTAATTGTTGCGCCGCTGTGTACCAATTTTCCCGCGTCTTCTTCCATATGAATCCTAGTTAAGCGCACAATTTTTCTTTCGCCGTCAACTTCAATTTCAACGTGTCCTTCGTAGGCAATGGGTAAATCGTATTGGGAAGTTTGCCAATTTTTGGGCAGGTCGGGATAATAATAATTTTTCCTGTCAAATTTACTGTACTTGTTAATTTTGCAATTCGTGGCTAAGCCGGCTTTAATTGCAAATTCCACCACGCGGCGATTAACCACCGGCAAAACGCCCGGCAAGCCTAAACATACCGGACAAGTATGAGTATTTTGCTCCGCGCCGAATGTTGTTGCACAACCGCAGAAAATTTTTGTTGCCGTCTTCAATTCGCTGTGAATTTCAAGACCAATTACAGGTTCATATTTCAAATTAAATTCCTCCTAAATATTTTTCCTAATCCACGTTTTAAATTTTTGGATTCTGTCTTCAGTGTCAATACCGTTATCTTGTTTAATTTTAAAATTTTGAAGTATTCTGCCGGTTTCAATTTCTGTAACCGCGTAGCCGTCATTTGTGCAAGTTATTTTAAATTTGCCGAAATCTAAATAAGAAAAAGCCGCGTTAGTTTTTGATTCCGGAATTCCAATATATTTATCGAAGAAAATTTTCGGCTCCACAATTCCAAAAAGAAAAGGCGGGTATGCATGGCTTGAAATTCTGTCCTTAGTTTTATAAGCTGTGAACAAATAAGGCGCGTCGGTAAAATTCGCCCAAAAATATTTTCCGTAATAAGCCGGTCTGAAAAAATCGTAGCGAATGTAATAATATTTCCAGTCAAAAGAGTTTGCACTTTTGCAAGTTTTTAGATAATCGCCGATAATTTTTTCAAGTTTGGAATTGTCAAAAGTTTTTTCCTGCGTCAACAATTTATTCAAGCAATTTTTAGTTTCGTTGTAGCCGATATTATTTTGGTTGTAATGAAAAAGATTTTGCCACGAAAAATTATTTTTGGAGCCGAATTGATGAACTTTTTTAGATTTTTGTTGCTGATAATAATCGCCGGTTGCCAAAAGTGCGCAGTTTATTAAATCATAATCACAAGTGAAAAGCGAAATGAAATTTATAAAATTTGCCGCGTTTTCTAAGCCGATAATTTCAATTTGCCCGTACAAAAGATAATGATCTTCAAGCGCAAAAAGCGATTCTGCGCGATTAGGATTCTGTTTTGTCCATTCAAGTTTTAATTTTTCTTCCTGAACTTGAAAAGCACTAAAATTTTGCTTGCCGCTCAAAGGAAGAAATTCGCCGGTTTTTATGATATTTTCAACTTGCTGTAAAAGCGTCTGCATAAATTGTTCACGAATTTCATCTTCAGAATTGCTGATAAGATTATTTACAACACGAATTCTGCGGCGAAAATCTGTATCAGAAATTTTGCCTTCCTCAACGCGCATATGACGTCGAAAATTTGTATCTGAATTATTTTCTTTATTGCGCAGATAAACCAAAAAAGCATACAGCATTAAAATTTTTGCAAGCTTGCCTTCATAGGAATTTTTTAAACAGTCAACAAAAAAATTCCCGTCGTCTTTCATTTGAAAGTATCCAACAAATTTACCGGCGGCGTGTTTGTAAATTTTATCGCTTTTACTGCCAATTAAAACTCTGTCTCCAAAAAATTTGTAAGTATCGCCGCAAGCGCACCAGCACTCAAAATTTTTATTCAGTTCTTCAAGTTTTTCTGAAATATCGCCGCTGAAAAATTCGTCCAGCAGTGCAAAAAAATCCCTGTCCTTTTTGGGAATTTTGCCGCGCTTGTAAATTTCTAAATCGCACAAAAACCGGAAATAATTCAAAAAATAATCGTCAACCAAATAATCTTCATTGCGTACGGCGATTTTCCATAGCATATCCGTCCATTCACGGTCAATCTTTAAAATTATATTCTTTGAAAGTTCAGTGTTAATATCATCAAGGCGGCGTTTAAATTCTGCCTTGAAATTTTCAAAATCCGTAAGAATTTTTCCGCGTGAATTCATTGTAATGTAAATTTCGTCTGCCAAGCCCAATTCTTCAATCGGCAAAAAATAAAATTCAATATTTGACAAGCCCTGCCAAATATTTTTTACAGATTTAAATTTTTCGTGAATTGCGTCAATCATTGTGAGCATTGCGCTAATCGTAGGGTCTTTTTTCCAACTTAGCGGGAACCAAGATTGATCTTCAATTTCTGCAGATAAAATTTCTTGATTAAAATTCGGCGAAAAATTAACAATTTCTTTGCAAAATTGTTCTGAATCGGGGCGCGTTTCATATGAAAACTTTTTCAGAAAAAAAGTTTCATCATCAGCAATATTTTCTTTTTTGGCGGCGTACCAATACAGCAAAAATAAAGTTGTAAGGCGTTGTTGCCCGTCAAGCGGCGTTAAAATTCCTTTTTCCAAATTGCCGTAAACAAAGTCAAGTTTTATTGGCTTGCCTTGCACAGCATTAAAAAGCGCGTCCAAAAAGTTGTGGCGAATGCGATTTATTTTTAAATTTTCCCTGCCCTGCGCGTAGTCTCTTTGAATGCGCGGAATTGTAATTTTTTGTACCGTTTCTGAAAAAATATTTGAAAAATTGTAAGGCAAAATATCACCCCCTAAAGTTCAATAGGCGTCGACAAATAATTTTTCAGCGCGTCATTAATCGCCGCAATATATGCCTTCATATCCTGCAACGACCAATAATGAATCTGATTTTTTTCGGATTTTGTGTAGTACTTCAAAAAAACTCTCTTTGTACAGAGCGGGACAAATTCGCCGTTGTTAGCCATAGAAATAATTTTATTTCGCTTAACATCAAAGGCGGCGTTGCCCAGCGCGGAATTTTCGCTACACTGAATCAAGGCAAGATTCGCAATGGAATTTATATGCGCCTCAATATTTTTATCTTCGGGAAAATTTTTCAAAATTTCTTCCTGCAACTTTTCAAATCTGTCATGGGAAAAATCTTTAAGCCTCAAAAGTTTGTCAATTTTTTCTACAAGTGCAGAATTTTCTTTGGATTGTTCGTCAAGAAATTCTCTGTGCAATTCAAGCCAGCTCCGCCAAATATTTTGATTAGATTTTAATTCAGATTTTATTGCGTGGATATGTTCCAAACTCCACGAATTTTCTTTATTTTTGCCGTACTTGAATTTGTTGAAAGAAAACCAATGCGCCATTGTACCTTTAGCACTTTTTCGCGCAGTTTCAACATTAAACAAAAACAACAGCCGCTGAATTTTTTCTCTATCATCTGTGTAAGTCCAATCTGAATAAGTTTTGCCGGTTTCCGGCTTGATACTTTCTTTAATCAGTTCATCAAGCCGCGCCGTAAAATTACTGGTAGTTTTTTCTTTTGACTCGTTGTAAATTTCGGCAAGATTTTTGTAGCCGGAAGAAATTAAATAACCGATTTTGTGATAAAAATCAAGGTATTCATACCAATCTTTCAGCAACAAAAAAGTTTGGCGAATTTTCTTTTCCCAAATGTCAATCAGATTTTGATTTTGTCGAAGTTTATCAAAATAAAAAAATGTAAAATACTCGTCGTGGTCGTTATCCTTTTTGCCGGCGATTAAATCCAAAATTAAATCAATTCGCGTTTGATAATTTTCCGGCGCAGTGTTTGTCAAAAAATACCAAAGTGAATTGTTATGCAATTCTTTTTCAAGATTATCCCACTGCAACGCAATTTCAAGTTGTTTGCGTTCGTCGATATTTTCATTACTGCGACTAAGAAACATTGCTTTGACAAGTTCGGCATTTGTCAAAAAAATTTTGCCGATATTTAGCCTTTGAAAAAGTGCCGCGCCGTCTTCCGTGTCGTCCACTTCGTACCAAATAATTTTGACGTTTTCAGCCAACAAGGTTTTCATATTTGGCATAATTACGGATTTTTCGCCTTTTGAAATAAACCAATTTTCAATTTTTTTGTAGGCGTTCGCCATAAAATAAAAATCTATGTTGCTGTCAGCTTGAGTTAAATCTATATTTTCAAGGAAAGTTGAAGATTTTGGGCGTGTTTCGTAGTTCAAAGAAAATTTTGGAGCCTCAATAAAGCCGCCGCTGTTTTTGTGCATATAATTATAAATCAAAAATAAAGTTGTAAGGCGTTGTTGTCCGTCGATAACTTCAAAAATATTTTCGCCGGATTTTTTTACAACGATAGGCTGAAGACAATAATTATCTGAAGGTTGCCCGCTCTCGCCTTTCAAATTATAAATATCGTCCAAAAGGCGCGTTACTTCCTTTGTTGTCCAGCGATAACCGCGTTGATAATTCGGCACAAAAAATTTTCCTGAAATTTCATTAACCAAAAGTGTGATAAGTTTTGCCATTGAGTCACCTTCAATTTTTAAAATTTTCCGGTGTACAATTTGACACTTTAATAAAAAAATCCTTTACAATTTTTGGGCAAATATCATTGAAAAAGCTACGCAAAAAGATTTTCCTCATTAAACGAAAAATTCGGATAAAGACAGAAATTTTGCCTGTTGCTTTATCCAGCTCTTGTTAGTGCCAATGAAATGTTCAATTTGAATTTTACTATCACCGCCGCTACTGTTCAAGTGTTATAATTTTGTCAAGGTATTGTAACAGCGTGGGCTATTTTAGATAAACTTAAACCGCGATGCAAGCCCGTGACTATCATTTTTTCAAATTCTATAGAAAAAATTTTAGAATGAATATATTAATTCGGCAAAATAAAAATTAAAAAATTGGGGGTGATGGAATAAACGCCGCTTTTTTTATTGCGAAAAAATGTTATAATTTTTAAAAAGGAGTTGGTACAATGGACGCCAAAACTTATCAAGCCGCAAAAATCCTGCGCGACGCCAAAATAATTTTGATAGGCGCGGGCGCGGGCTTTTCAACGGCGGCAGGTTACACTTATTCCGGCGAGCGTTTTGAAAAAAATTTTGCCGATTTTGAAGATCAATACGGTTTTCAGGATATGTACAGCGGCGGCTTTTATCCCTACCCGACAGCCGGCGAATTTTGGGCTTTTTGGAGTAGAAATATTGTTATTAACCGTTATGATCAGCCGCCAAGCGAACTTCATAAAAAACTTTTGGAAATTGTCAAGGATAAAATTTATTTCGTATTGACAACAAATGTTGACCACCTTTTCCAAAATAATGGATTCGATAAGCAAAAACTTTTCTACACGCAGGGCGATTACGGCTTGTTTCAATGCCCTACCCCATGTCACAATAAAACTTACGACAATGAAGAAATTGTTAGAAAAATGATTAATGCGCAAAAAAATATGGAAGTCCCCGAAGAACTTTTTCCGCGCTGTCCAAAATGCGGCGAATTTATGACGCTTAACCTTCGCTCCGACGATAAATTTGTTGAAGACGAAGGCTGGCACGCCGCCTCCGCGCGTTATCAAGAATTTTTACAGAAATATTTGCTTGATGAAATTGTTTACCTTGAATTGGGCGTCGGCGGCAACACGCCCGGTATTATCAAATATCCTTTCTGGAATTTTACCGCCGAAAATCCCAAGGCGCGTTATATTTGCGTCAACAAAGGTGAGGCTGTTGCTCCTAAAGAAATTGCCGCGCAAAGTTTCTTGATTGACGCCGATATTAAAGATTTTCTTGCACTGATTTAATTTGCTTGTACTTCGTCCCGAACTCATGCAAAGATTGAATAATTGGCAACATCATTTTTCCCAATTCTGAAAGTGAATATTCAACGCGCCGCGGAAAAGTACCGTTATCTTGCCGCAAAATAATTCCGTCTTCTTCCATTTGCCGCAAATTTTCTGTTAAAGCATTTTGACTTATTCCGGCGATTGAATTTTTAATTTCGTTAAATCTGCAGGGTTTTACCAATAATCTTTGTAAAATATAAACCTTCCATTTGCTGTTGAGAAGTTGCAAAGTTGTGGCAACGGGACAATCCGGCAATTCTTTTTTTGTAAGCATTTGAACACCTTCTTTTTGTAAATTATAAATTTTCTGCGCGACGCTCTCAAGTTAAAAAAAATGTACTTATAGACAGCGGCAAACAATTTAGTTACAATTATAAAAAATCTAAGGAGGCAAAAAATTATGGCACTTTCAAATTTGAATGACTGGAACAAAAACAAAAATTCAAACGGTACGGCTTGCGGCAGTGGAGATAAAGGTTCTGCTTGCGGTTCCGGTGATAAAGGTACAGCTTGCGGAAGCGGCGACAAAGGCACGGCTTGCGGCTCCGGCGATAAGTAATTTTTAAAATTTTTAAATTTTGGCGCGGTACAAAAGCCGCGTTATTTTTTTGGTGAAATTATGAAACCGACTTTTTCTTTTCAGTGGCACATAACCGACGAATGCGACCAACGCTGTAAACATTGCTACATTTTTTCCGAGTGCGTCAATAAAACTTTGGACAAAATGACGTGGCGTGAAATTAATTTGACGCTTGAAAATTGCCTTGACTTTTGCGAAACTTTCAACCGCACGCCGCACTTTTACATTACCGGCGGCGACCCTATCCTTCACGAAAATTTTTGGCAGTTGTTGGAAATTTTCAAGGCTAAAGATTTTCCATTTACAATTTTGGGCAACCCGTTTCATCTTGACGAAAAAACCTGCGCGAGGTTAAAATTTTACGGTTGCAGAAAATATCAAATGTCATTGGACGGCTTGAAAGAAACGCACGATTTTTTCAGAAAAGCCGGCTCCTTCGATTGCACGCTTGAAAAAATTCCCGTGCTAAAAAAAGCCGGTATTCGCGCGGTGATTATGTCAACTGTTTCAGCTCAAAATATTTCAGAAATTCCCGCGTTGATTGACGTTGTAGCTAACGTTGCTGACGTTTTTGCATTTGCGCGTTATTGCCCGACGAGCAATGAAAAATCTGTAGGAATTGCGCCGCTTGAGTACAGAAATTTTCTTAACACTTGTCACAAAAAATTTACCGAGTACGAGGCGGCAGGCTGTACAACTTATTTCAATCGCAAGGATCATCTTTGGACGCTGTACGAATTTGAGGAAGGGCTTTTCAAAATTCCCGCGGACGCCGAAAAAGATATAATTTACTGCGGCTGTAACTGCGGCAATTCACACTTGACGATTTTACCGAACGGCGATATTTTTGCTTGTCGAAGAATTTTAAGCGGCAAAGTTGGAAATGTTTTTGAAAATCGCCTTGCCGATATTTGGCTAAACGAAATGGAAAGTTACCGGGAATTTGACAAATTTAAAAAATGTTCAAAGTGCGAGTTATTGGCGTGGTGTAGAGGTTGCCCGGCGGTTGCAAGCGGTACAAGCGGCAATTTCTATTCTGAAGACCCACAGTGCTGGGTTGCTTTAAAAGCAACGGAATAGTTGTCGCGGTTGAATTTTTTAGAGATTTAAACTTTATTGCCGCGTTCGTAATTTTCAAAGATTGGAGTTGTTAAATTTGAAGGCATTAATTATTGATAAACCTACAAAGGCTGAAGAAATTTTTTTGAGCGAGTGCGAAATTCCAAAAGTTAAAAGCGGCTGGGTACTTGTCAAAGTGCGTGCATTCGGCTTGAATCATTCTGAACAAATTTTGCGCCGTGAAGAAATTTTGGAAAATTATATTCAAAAACCCGTCATACCCGGTATTGAGTGCGTGGGCGAAATTGCTGACGTTTCAGACACAGATTTTAAAATTGGCGATAAAGTTATTGCAATGATGGGCGGAATGGGCAGGAGTTTTAACGGCAGTTACGCCGAATTTGCACTTTTACCGGCACACCACGTTTTCAAAGTTGAAACTGATTTAGATTGGGCTGAACTCGGCGCAATTCCCGAAACTTATTACACGGCGTGGGGAAGTCTTTTTGAATGTTTACGCTTAAAAAAATCTGACGCACTTTTGATACGCGGTGCAACCTGCGCGCTCGGTTACGCGGCTATTCAAATTGCAAAAACTTTGGGCGCAAAAGTTATCGCCACTACGCACAAAGAAAATAAATTTCCCCTGCTGAAAGACGCTGACGAAATTATTTTGGACGACGGTAAATTGACAGGAAAAATTTCAGCTGACAAGGCGTTGGATTTAGTCGGACCAAAAGTTTTGAAAGATACTTTGAAAACCGTTACGCCCGGCGAAAGTGCGTTTGTTTGTTGCACGGGAATTTTGGGCGGAGTCGAATTGCTGAATAATTTCGACCCAATTACCGCAATTCCCAACGGCGTTTACCTTACCGGCTTTTACAGCAACACTCCCACTCAAAAAGTTGTTGACGAAATTTTTAAATTTATGAATGAAAATAAATTGCGTCCGTGCATTGGAAAAACTTTTGAATTTGAAAATCTGCGCGAGGCGTTAATTGCACAGGACAGCGGAAAAATTAACGGTAAAATAGTGGTGAAAATTTAAAATGGATAAACTTTCAAAAATAAAAAAACTCAACGCACAACTTTTAGCCGAAATGCCGGATTTAAAAATTGGCGAAATTCCCGACAATTTAAATTCGCAGCGAAAACTTTTACGCGCGTTAATGAACGTGCGCCCGCCAATGCCGCTTGACGAAAATTTTTTGAAGTTGCAGGACGAAATTTTAACGGCTGAAAAATTGGAGCGCGGCGTTGTAAAAATTTCAGAAATTCCTGACGCTACAAAAAATATAAAAATTTGGCAGGGCGATATTACCCGCCTTGAAGTCGATGCAATAGTAAACGCCGCAAATTCCGCGTTGCTCGGATGTTTCATACCTTTGCACGGCTGCATAGATAACGCCATACATTCTGCCGCCGGTCTGCAACTGCGCGACGCCTGTAATAAAATTTCAAACGGCAATGAGCCTACCGGCAAGGCGAAAATTACGCCCGCGTTTAATCTGCCCTGCAAATTTGTTATTCATACTGTCGGACCGATAATTTACGGTGAAAAACCTACACCCGCCGAAGAAAATCTTTTGGCGTCGTGTTACGAAAGTTGCTTAAAACTTGCAGTCGAAAAAAATTTGAAAAGCATTGCGTTTTGTTGCATTTCGACGGGCGAATTTCACTTCCCAAATAAACGCGCCGCCGAAATTGCCGTTGCAACCGTCAAAAAGTTTTTGGAGCAAAATAATTTGTGCGTGGTGTTTAACGTTTTCAAAAATCTTGACGCCGAAATTTACAAGGAGCTTTTATGTTAATCGCAATAATTTTAAGTGCAGTGTTGACAATTTACGGCTCACGCTGGATTGATTCACTGTACCGACAACCAAACGCACCGTTGACTTTTCCAAATGAAATTGCAAGCCGTTCAAAATTTCGCAAGCCGTTACTGGCGTTAATTTTGTTTGTGAACATTTTCAATTTTTCTGAAGTGTCAATGCCGCTGTTTTTTTACTTGACGGCGATAATTTTTTTCCTGTCGCTGATAACTTTCACGGATTTTGAGCAGTACGTAATTTTCGACAAAATGTTAAAGCCGCTTGCAATTTTGGGAATTTTGGCGGCGATACATTTAAATTTACCGATTGTTGACAGAATTTTGGCGGCGGTAATTGGCGGCGGAATTTTTTTCCTAATTTCAACAGTTACGAAAGGCGGAATAGGCGGCGGCGATGTCAAATTAGTTTTTGTATTGGGACTTTGGCTCGGCAGTGCAATTTTGTTGGACGTTGTAATTAAGGCATGCATTTTGGGCGGCGCGGTTGCTCTCATAATGATTTTGACTAAACAAAAAGATAGACAAAGTTATTTTGCTTACGGTCCATATTTTACTTTGACTGCGATTTATATTTTGTACTTCACGAAATCTTTTAACTAAAAAATATTTATGAAAAT